>NYZD01000105.1 GCA_002685935.1 Planctomycetaceae bacterium
CCGACGCCGACGTCATCGTGCAGGTCTCCGAATTCCGATCCAAGCACATGTACGTCTTCGGCGAAGTCGGTCGCCCCGGTCGATACGCCTACACCGGCGCCGACACCGTCCTCGATGTCCTCGCCATGGCACAGCCCAGCAGGCTCGCCGACACCAATCGCATTCAGGTCCTGCGGCCCAATGAAGACGGCGAAATGATCGAACGCATGACCGTCCAGCTCGAAAAGTGGATCGAAGAAGGTTGCACCGACCGCAACGCCCTCATGGCCGAAGGCGACATCGTCTACGTCCCGCCGCACGGCCTGGCGCGCGTCGGTCTCACCATCCAGCAGTTGCTGTTGCCCATTCAGCCCGCCGCTTCCACCGTCGCCGGGCCCGCGGATATCGACAGCAGTATCAACCAATTGCAGGGCACCACCGGTCAGTAATGACAGCTCGGACGATGATTCGGGGATACTCACGATGACCATCGCAAAGAAACATCATTCCGAAACGCTTCGCGATCTCAAACGCGTCATCTCGCGTTATCGCTGGCGATTCATCATGCCCTGCTTCGGCGTCATGCTCCTGACCCTCCTCGCCGGGCTCCTCCTGCCCCGCAAGTACGAGGCCAGCGCCATCTTTGAACGTCGCAACGATCTGGTCATGTCCGAGATCGCCGGCCGAGGCGCTCCCGAGTCCTTCGCCATGCTCAAACGCTCCCTCGTCGAGGAACTCAGCGGGACCCCCGCCGTCGACCAGGTCATCGGCGACCTCCAACTCGTCTCCGACGGCCGTCTGCACCACGAAGATGAAAGAATCCGACGCACCGCCGAGATGCAGCGGCAGGACTTGCTCTATCGCATCCATCGCAATACCCGCGTCCACTACGACATGTCCACCCCCCAGGTCGACCGCATCCGCGTCGTCTTCACCGATACCGATGCCAACCGCGCCCGAGTCGTCGCCAATCAGCTCGTGGCCAGCTACATCGATCGTGCCCGCCGCCAGGTGGACCAGATGCTCGGCGAGGCCGCCGACTTCTTCGACTCACAGGTCGAGGATTACCGCGACCGAATCGACGTCCTCGAAAACCAGAAGCTCGAGTTTGAAATCGAACACGCCGGCATGCTTCCCGAAGATCCCAGCGACATGCAGGTACGACTCACAGAGGCCGAATCCCATCTGCATCAACTGCAGCAGCGCCATCAGACCGTCAAAAAGCAAATCGAACGCCTCACCGGACAGATCGGACAGCCCGATGGCGACGGCGCGACCACCATCGTTAAAGGCAAGAACCCCGATCTCGTCCGCCTCGAGCAGCAGTTGCGCAGGTATCTCGACGAACTCGATCAGGCGGTCACCATCCGAAAGATGACCGACCAGCATCCCATCGTCGTCTCACTCCATCGCAAAATCGACGTCCTCAATCAGGCGATCGCCGAGACGCCCGGCGAGGTCATCACCGAACGCGTCTTTGCCCAGGATCCCAAGAACACCCACATGAAACTCGCCCTCATCGAGGCCCTCGCCGAGCGCGACGCCCTCGCCGGTGAGATCAGCACCACCCGGCGCGCCGTCCAAAATTACAGCTCGCAGGCCGGCCGATTCCTGCCCGTCCGCACCGAATACCGCAAGATCGAAAGGCAAATCGAATCCGCCGAACGCCAGCTCACGTTCTGGGAGGACAATCTCCGTCAGGTCACCATGGCCCTCACTGCCGAACTCGGGCAGCGCGGCATCAGCATGGACTTCATCAAGCCTTCCGCCCGAATCCAGCGGCCAAGCTCCCCCGATCTCATGCAGGTCCTCTTCGCCACCGCCGTGCTCGGCATCGCCTCAGGCGTCGGATGCGTCCTGCTCGCCGATCGCACCGACCAGACCTTCCACACCGTCGACGATACCGCCGATGCACTCGACGTCCCCGTCCTTGGCGCCGTCGCAGAGATCATCTCCGGCCGCCAGTCCCGCGTCCGTTGGATGACACGCAAAGTCGTCTTCCCCGCCGCCATCACCGTGATGTTCGTCGTCCTCATCGGCGCCGCATACGTCAATTACCTGTCCCTTCGCAGACCGTATGTCTTCGGAGATCTGCAAAGCTCATTACTGCAGCCCCTAACCGGGAACCCCGAGTCCGGCGGGATCAGTCCCGGCGCCAACACCGCGCCGATCCCTCAGTCGAGCGAGGAGACCGCCCATGTACAATGAATACTTTGGTTTTGAACTCTCGCCCTTCGAGAACACGCCCGACCCGCGGTTCTTCTACGACAGCGATGACCACCGAGAGGCACTCGCGTCCACCGAGTACACCGTGCGCATGCGCAAAGGGCTGGCCCTGATTACCGGCGATATCGGCTCCGGCAAAACCACCGTCAGCCACGCCATGCAGCAGCGCGTCCAGGACAGCGCCCGCATCGCCGTCGTCCGCCAGGGCCTCACCACCGGCAAGCAACTGCTCAAGCAGGTCTGCCGCGCCCTGGATATCCAGGCCCCGCGCGACGCCGACCGCATCGACATGCTCGACGAGATCGAGACCGTCCTCCTGCAATACCACGAGGCCAATCGACCCTTCGTGCTCATCGTCGACGAAGCACAGATGCACACCAACGCCGTCCTTCAGGAAATCAGAACCCTCACCAACCTCGAAACACCCAGCTCAAAGCTTGTTCAGATCGTCATGATCGGTCAGCCCGAGCTGCGCCCCCGCATCGAATCAAGACAGATGGACGCCCTCCGACAGCGCATCGTACTCATGCATCATCTCAATCCGCTGTCCCAGGAGGACACCACCGGATACATCCACCATCGTCTCAGCGTCGCCGCCGGCCACAAGCAGCCGCAGGTCACCTTCCAGGACGATGCCATCGACCTGATCTATCAGTTCTCCGGCGGTGTGCCCCGTCTGATCAATGTCGTATCGGATAACTGTTTGCTCGTGACGTTCGTCAGATCCGCGCGAGCCGTGACGTCCGAGATCGTCAACGTCGTCACACGAGATTTGGTACCCCATTCCGGGGTCACCGGTGCGAGTGTGGAGATCAACGATTCTATCAAGTTCGCCAGAGCCGCCTGACCGGCGACCCCTTGGCGCGACACCGCGGAGTGGATCATGGGATACCTATCACAAGCAATGGACAAGGCCGGCCACAACCCAGCGCCCGGTGCTGTCGCTCCCCCGATACCAATCGAGCCCGACGGGGGTGGGAACGACACACCGGCGCAGCCGACCTTAAAGCTGGAACCGCAGCTCGACCATGAGCCCGATTCCAATAACGGGGCGGATGGGAGCGTCGACAACGCAATGACGTTGTTCGGCTTTGATGAGATGTTGGTCGGGCGCACCCACGTGCACACCGACTACGCCGATGATACCGATGCCTTCGCCGCTCGCGCCGAGCAGCGCTCACAGGGCCTCGAACAGCACCCGATGCCCGAACCGGTCGAGTTCGAGGATCCCGTGCAGCCGCCCTTGCCCTTCCCCGAGCACGATGTACGCCAGGAAATTGACGATCGACTCGTCTCGCCTACTGCGATCCGTCCAGCATGATGAGCGAGGAATACCGCGGCATCCGCACCCGTATCCTCGCCCGATGGGAAAACCGCACACATCTCGTGCACACCATCACCTCCGCGACCCCCAAGGAAGGCAAGACCCTCACCACCCTCAACCTTGGTGTCAGCTTCGGCGAACTCAACGAACGCCGCACCGTCGTCGTCGAAGGCGATCTGCGCGTCCCCATGTTCCGCAACATGATGCCCCTCGAAGATAAGCCCGGACTCATCCACGTCCTCCGCGGTGAGGCCGATCTCGAGGACGCCATCCAGGAATCGCCGCAGCCCAACCTCTTCGTCCTCCCCGCCGGCGGCAAGTGCGCCGACGACGCGATCAAACTCATCAGCAGCCCCGAGATGACCCAGGTCCTCCAGCGCCTGCGCACCTCGTTTGAACATGTCCTCGTCGACACCCCCCCTGTCCTCGACCTCGCCGACGCCGGACTTCTCGGCGCGCAGTCCGACGACGTCCTGCTCATCGTCCGACTCAACCGCACCCCGCGGCAGCTGGTCGATCAGGCCGTCCGCACCCTCACCAGCTACAACGCCCCGGTCGTCGGAGCCATCCTCACCGATCTGCCCGTGCTCCACTCCGGCTATTACAACAACTATCGTTACGCCTATCGCTACCGCAATCATTACCACCGCGATGCGCGTCGTCAGCGGGCCATGGCCGCCTAATCAAATGAGTCGTGATTCCTCGAAACCCAACCGGGGCTCCAACGTGGCCATGCCAACCAACGACCGTCCCAAACTCCTGATGGTGACTCACCGCCTGCCCCATCCGCCCGTCCGTGGCGATCGGATCCGCACTTGGCACATGCTCCGCCAACTGCAGCAGCGCTTCGACGTCCATCTCGCCTGCGTCGCTGATGAACCGCCCACCCTCAACTCCTGGCGCGCCATCCAGCGGCATGTCGCCGATCTCGAATTCGAACCCGTCACCCCCCTCGTCCGCCGCGGCCGCGCCCTGCGCCATCTTGCCGCCGGCAAATCCATCACCTCCGCCTGGTTTCAGTCCCCTCGCCTCCGTCAAACCATCGAACGCTGGGTTCGCCGTGAAAAATTCGACGTCGCCCTCGCCGTCTGCGCCGCTTCCGCGCCCTATCTCGCCGGCCTGCCCATTCCCTCTCGCGTGATCGACCTCATGGATGTCGACAGCCGCAAATGGGCCGAGCTGGCCAACACCGCACGCGGACCCCGCCGCGCCATCTACAACTACGAGGCCGACGCACTCGCCCGCGAAGAGGCCGCCCTCGCCCATCAATTCGACGCCCTCACCGTCACCACCGACGCCGAAGCCCACGCCTACCGCCAACTCGTCCCCTGGGCCGACGTCCACGTCGTGCCCAACGGCGTCGATCTCGACTACTTCGCTTCAAACGATCAATGCGACCGCTGCACCGTCGCCTTCTGCGGCGCACTGAACTACCGACCCAACGTCGAAGGCCTCCTCTGGTTCACCCGTTCAATCTGGCCGCGCATCAAAGCCGGCCGCCCCGACGCGCGATTCCGTATCGTCGGCCGCCGGCCCGACCGCGCCGTCCGTCGCCTTCGCCACCTCCCCGGTGTCGAACTGATCGGCCAGGTCGCCGACGTCCGACCCCATCTGCAGAACGCCGCCGTCGTCGTCGCACCCCTCCAGGTCGCACGAGGCGTTCAGAACAAAGTCCTCGAGGCCATGGCCATGGCGCGGCCCACCGTCGTCTCTCCCGCCGCCGCCACCGGCATCGACGCCGTCGACGCCGAACATTGGCACGTCGCCCCGTCGCCCGATGCCTGGGTCCGGCGCGTCGCCGAACTGCTCGACGACCCCGCCGCACAGCGCCGCATCGGTGCCGCCGCGCGGTCTTTCGTCGCGTCCGATCATCAATGGTCCGATGCCATGTCGCCGCTGCTCGATCTGCTCGCCCCCCGCGATATCACCACCCCGACCGAATCCGCCGATCGCCCCCCCCTGCGTCTGGCCGCCTGACCCGACATCATCAAGACAACGCGCACCAAAAAAGGCGCGCCGTGGCACGCCCTGGTCGGTGATCCTGTGCGCGACGCGGCTCAATCCGCGCCGTTCATCTCACGCCGATGGGAGACTGCGACCCATGCTCCGCCGCCGATTGATCATCTTGCGGCCGTGGCGCGTCTTCATCCGGGCGCGGAAGCCATACCGCCGCTTCCGCTTCGTGTTGCTCAGTCGTCTGGGATAGTGAATCGCCATGTCGTGTCAGCTCCTGCAAATCGCCCGCCGCTAATTACTTACCGCACCCGCACCGCCTCCGAGACATAGCGGCTGTTGCCCAGGGCGTCCGTCGCCCGCAAGGTCACCACCCGCGTCCCGGCCGAAAGATCATCAATGATAAACGTCATCCGCTCGCTTGTCGAGTCGTACATGTCATCCGTCGGCATCACGATTTCCCACGTCTCCTCACCCGATACCTGATACCGCAGCTCCGCCACCTCGCTCAGGTCGTCCGACACCGTCACGCTCACCCGCACCGTTCCCGGTGCGCCCCCCGCTTCAACCAGCACCCGATCCATGTCCGGCGTTGTGTTATCGATGATGAACGGATCGCTCAGCCGACGCGTCGTCAGCACCTCATCCGGCACGTTGTCCGGCATGTCGCTCGCCGTCACCCGCAACTCATACCGACCATCCGGCGCCGTCCGCGTGTCCCAGTCATACGTCGCCGTCTTGTGATCCTCCGCCAGCAGAATGTAAACGTCCCCTTCATCCAGCCCGCGATACTCCAGCTTGTACCTCATCTGATCCCCGTTGCCGTCCTTCGCCTCCCACTTCAGCTTCAGCGTCGTCTTTGGCGCCGGCCCGCCGCTACCCGGCTTGCTGCTCTTCGCCGGAGCGTAAGCCGCCGTCACCGACGCGATCTTCGGCCGAAGGTTCGGCATCTGATACTTCAGCGCCACGCCCAACACGCTCGGTGTCTGAGCCCCCGCGCTCGTCAGCGTCACGCGATACTGAATAAACCGCGCCGGATCGTTCTCCACCGGCAGCGCCACCGGCTGTGCCGGGCCGCGCGGCCTCACGGCCTGCGCTTCTGTCCACTCCGTCCACGAGCCCGCATCCGGATCGCCCACGTTCCCCGCCCGCGTCTGAACCGTCACCCCCGTGCCCGCCGGCGTCTGAGCACTGATCCGAAGCCGGCCCCACTGACTCACGTGCGATGCATCCAGCACCGGACTCGTGATCGTCCCCTCACCCGTGTAGCTGTCAGCCAGCGTGATCAGCAAACCCGGGTTAGCCGTGCCCAGCACCACGCGGCCCGCATCATCCACATCCATCGCCGGTATCTGCTGGGCTTCCAGGTCCAGCAGCGCCGCCGTCTCTTCCTGCGCCGGATCAACCCGATACAACTGACCGTCATTGCCCGTCGCCACATACAAAATGCCGTCCGACTCCCCGATCCTCAAAATCATCACCGACTCACGGAACACCTGCTGCACGAATCCATCCGGGTCGATCTGATAGATCGCGTTGCCGCCCTTCGATGCCTTGCCCCGGCTCGAAGGCCGCTTCGCCGGCTTCTTGCGGTCCGTCTTCACCGCCGATCCGCCCGGCTTCGACTTCGCCGCCGTCGGCTTCACCGTCAATACCTTGCCCTCCCGGGCATCCACCAGACGTTCCTTGATCATCCCCCGCAGCTCTTCATACTGTTCCGGCGTCGGGGTCGTACCCGCGTCCGCCACCTTCACCGGTTCACCGTCTTCCGCTGCGTCCCCGTCCTCGGTCGCAACCGTATCATCCGCCGCGTCGCCTGTAGCCGCGTCAGCCGTCGCGTCGCCGCCGGTCGCGCCGTCAGCCGCATCGGCCTCGCTCGGCTGCGTCGTCGCCGCGCCGTCGGCCGCCGCCGTGTCCGTCGCACCGTCCGCCGCGTCGTCCGTCACCGCGTCCGCCTCCCCCGCATCATCCGCTCCTTCGTCCGGCTCATCGTCCGGCCGACCGTCCCGCTTCGACTTCGCCGCCTCCAGCCGGCCCGTCTTCGCCTGATCCGCGTCCGCCGTCCCCGCATAGACCGTCCCGTCGTCCAACACCAGCAGCGCGCCGATCTCCGGCTCGTTCGCGTCGTAAACCACATACGACGTCACCGCCGCCGCCACAAACTCCGGCGCTTCTTCCTCTTCGTCTTCTTCGCCGTTTTCGTCCCCGTCCTCATCTTCGTCATCGTCTGCGTCATCATCCGCGTCTTCGTCTTCCTTAATCTCCGGCGCCACAAACATGTCCGCCTTCGGCGTCAGGCGATAGACCAACCCCTCGCCGTCCGTCCCCGCATACACGCGCCCCTGACCATCGGCGCCCAGACACAACACGTTGTCCTGTTCGGTGTCCAGCGCCTTCCACGGCTGGCCCTCATCGTCAATCACCAGCACCTGACCTTCCGTGCCCGTCGCCACCCACAGCCGATCCTGCACCACCAGCACGTCCCAGACATACCGCACGCCGGGAAGCTCGACCTCGTGCACAACGCTCCAGTCCTCCGTGCTGCGCAGCTCGATGCGGCAATCCCCGCCGCTGACCGCGATCATGATGTTGTCATCCACCCGGGTCATCGAAAAGATCTGCTCGTCCTCCAACTCCGCCACCACCGTCACCCGTTCCCCCTCTTCGGCCCCGTCGTCAAACGTCACCAGTTTCGCCTCCGGCCCCACCGCTAGCAGCCAGCGATCCGCGTCGATCCGCATCATGTCGTAGATGATCGAATCTTCCCCGTCCAACTCCGCCAGCTTCACCGACGCGCGCGACAACTCCACCCGGCCGCGGCTGGTCACCACCGTCTGCTCCAACTCACCTTTGCTCAACTCCGCTTCGGTCTGGTGCACCCACTCGCTGGGCTTCACCGCCCACGCGGTCGTTGATACACACAACAAAGCAATCCACATGATGCGCAGGTTCGTGGCCAAGGTTCGGTCTCCTGCGTCGGCCGAATGTCCACACGGCCGCGGCGGGTCTTCGTGATAATCTCGAAGTCTGCCAACACACCCGGGACTTCTAGTCCCGCGGTCTTGGCTCGCTCACGGATATCTGAATCGTGGCCTGTCCGTCAATGACGTAAGGCATGTCGTAAATCGCTTGAAGGGACTCAACGTAAGTCGATGTTCGCGTTGAGTTCGTCGTGTTCAAAATCGCCGCCCGCGAACTCGGCAGCTTCGGCAACTCCGTGCGGCCCACCGCCACCGACGATCGCTTCTGAATCCGCGCCACCGCGTACAACGCATCCGACCGAGCCTTCGCCACCCACTGAATCATCTCGTGAAGGTCGTCCACGTTCTCAATGCGCCCCAGATGCGGCCGTGCCTGAATCAACTGCTGAAGATACACATTCGGTCCGCCCAGCGTGATCGTGTAGTTCCCCTCCGGCAGATCGCGCGGCAGCTCAAATTCAATCTGATGCGTCACCGGCTCCTGTCGGAACGGTCGGACCTCCACCAGTGCCACCAGCGTCTGCCCCGCCTCCAGCTCGCTCTGACGCACCGTCACGTTCACCATCTCCGCCAATTCGATCTTCTCGCGGACCGTCATGTCAACGTCAAGCTTCTCCAGCGTGACCGGCTCAAACTCATTGAACGCCAGCGCCGAGATCGCCGGCATGATCTGGAAGAACGGCCCGAACTGACCGCCCAGTGGCATCACATCGTCAAAATACAGCTCACGCCCGCCCGAAAACTGCATCCGCGTCCGCATCGCAATCGTGTGATCCATCGGCGGGTACGAATCCGTCGTCATCGAAAAGATCGCCGCGTACGCCGCCATCACCGGCGACAGATAAGGATGCCGCACGATCTCATAGTGAAACGTCCGATCCACCTCATCCGCCGGCCGATGCGTTGTCACGGTCACCGGCGTCATCGGCACCCGATGATCCTCCACCGCCACCACCGCCGACACCTCGTCGTGCACCATCGAACCCCGCACGTCAATCGTCCCCGATACCTTGAAGCTGCGCGATAGTGTCGGCATCACAAAATGCACGTAACACGTCGCGATCGGCATCTTCATCGGACCTTCGTTGTACATCGCATGTCCGAACAACAGCAACTGACCCGTATCCAGAATGTCCGTCACCGTCCCGCTGCCCGATAAATCCATGTCGCCGCTGATCATCGGCAGCGACACCATCCCGCCCGGCTCGAACCGCACCCGCTCACCATCGATCCACGGCGGCGGCGCCGCCGCGCCACCCGCCATCGCGAACGCTTGCACGCCCGTCTGCTTCAGATAGGGATTCAACCAAGCCGCATGCGCCGCCGTGTGCACCGAAACCGGCAGCGGCATCGGCGCCGAAGCACGCATCCCCTCACCTTGCCGCGCGGGGACCACCGGCGCCGCCCGCTCCACCCCCAGCAACCGCGCCAGCGCTTGAAGTCGCCACGTCTGATGATCCGGTAGTTTCTGATCCGCCGCCTGCGCCAGCGCGATACTCATCAAACGTCGTCCGCCGTCGCCGCCGTACCCCACGACCGTGTCCGGGTCGCGCTGACGGGACGCCGCTTCGATCATCTGTTCGATCGGCTGCACCCCGACGTAACAATCCTTCGATAGCGTATACCCATACGCGAATGCCCCAATGATCCGTCCCCCCTCCCCAAGCTGCGCATCTTCGGCGCCCTCGTCCCACAGGAAGATCGGCGATCCGCTCATCCCCGCCACCGGGCCGGACTTTTGCATTCGCTCGCCGGGACACCGGATCCAGATCACCGACTTGCCCGGCGCCGGCTCACCCACGTTCGCCGACGCCACCGACAGCACCTCCACCGCGAACGGCTCGGGCGTCGTGCCGCTGAACACCGACATCCCGTAACCGCGCATGTCCGGCTTGATCTCGTCCAGCGCCATGTGTCGTTGCGGGTTGAACCCCGGAAGCCGATCCGCCGCCGTCGCCGGCCGCGCGTTCGGCATCACGATGCATAGCACCAGCGCGCCGCCCAGCAATCTGATTGGATGCCTCATCACCTAAGATTAATCGCGCCACCGTCAATTGACAAGTCTCCGCGCCGCTCCTACTTTTATGAGATTGCAACGTGTTATATGCGTTTGCGCATCGTCCGGCCGGGCCTCTGTCCGTCGCTCGCCCCGCCCGGGAAACGTGCTGCCGATGACCGACCTCAATCAAGAGATTCGCCTCCGCGCCCAGGAAATCCTCGGCTATACATTCAATGACCCCGAATTGCTCTACACCGCACTCACTCACTCCTCCGTCGCCGATGCCCGCACCGAATCCAACGAACGCATGGAATTCCTCGGCGACGCCATCTTTGGCGCCGTCGTCTGTGAACAGCTCTACCGCGATTACGAAGATTACCTCGAAGGCGAACTGAGCAAGATCAAAAGTGCCGTCGTCTCCCGACGCGCCTGCGCCGAGATCAGTGATGAGATCGGCCTGACCGACCTGCTCAACCTTGGCAAAGGCATCGGCAGCCGCACCGACCTGCCCTCCTCTCTCGCCGCCGCCGTCTACGAATCCGTCGTCGCCGCCATCTACCTCGACGGCGGACACGAGCCCATGCGCGAGTTCATCCTCCGCACGATCGGACCCGTCATCGAAGGCATCGCCGACTCCGACCATCAGCACAACTTCAAGTCCGCCCTGCAACAATACGCCCAGAAACACGCACTCGAATTGCCCACCTATCAACTGCTCGATGAAAAAGGACCCGACCATTCCAAGGCATTCGAAGTCTGTGTCGAGATGGGCGGCAACCGACTGCCCTCCGCCTGGGGCGGCAACAAGAAAGAAGCCGAGCAAAGCGCCGCCCTCAACGCCCTGACCCAACTCGGCATCGCCGAAATCGACGCCGACGGCGAAGTCAACATCATCGATGAAATCTGATCCCACCCCCCGCGCTGCACCGCCCCGCCGCCAGCGCCCAGCCCCAGGGACCCCCGGACCCCCACTCCCGTCGCGGCCGCGCCCCGTCACCCCCGAAGGCATAACATTTGCACTGGCTTCTTCAACTGAACCCACACTGCCTCGAGATTGTGCACGATGCTCGTACTCGCCACCATCCTCGACAACCCCGGCGAACCACCCGCCGAGACCCAGTACCGTAACCCACAGGTATTGCGTGACTTGGGTTACACCGGCGTCGTCGACTACGCCACCACCGGACTTTCCGGGCTCCTCACCCCCGACACCCCCGGTGATGCCGAAATGCGCCAATGGGTCGGCGAGCAGTACCAACAGACCAGGCGCACCCTCGCCGACGCCCGAAGCGCCGGCCTCGATGTCTATCTCACTTACGATGCCCCCACCCTCAGCCGCGAACTCGTCGGCTCCGCCATGACCTGCACCGATCAGCCCGACGTCCTCTGCCCCGCCGCCTACGAGCTGATGGACATGTCCGGCCAGTGCCTCGAAGGCCTCATCAAGCAATTCGATCCCGTCGCCGGCGTCGTCCTGCGCCTCGGCGATACCGATGCCCACCGACTGTCCTTCCTCATCGGCAACGACGTCTACGCCCCGCACTGCGCCCGCTGCGGTTCCATGGGCCGCGCCCATCGCCTCGATCGCTACATCAGATTCTTCTACGACCTCGTCGTGCAAAAGCTCGACCGTCAGCTCATCGTCCGCGCCTGGAACGTCCGCCCCGGCGGTCTGCACGATCAGGTCGACCTCGCCGCCCGCGTCGCCAATATGCTGCCCATCGATGATCGGCTCATCCTCTCATTCAAATTCACCCAGACCGACTTCTGGCGATATCAGCCCTGGAACCCGTCCAGCCTCGTGTTCGGCGACCGACCGATCATCTATGAACTCGAATGCCAGCGCGAATTCGAGGGCAAGGGCG
>NYZD01000106.1 GCA_002685935.1 Planctomycetaceae bacterium
AGACGCGTTGACCGCAGGCTCGCGCGCCTGGCCCCGCCGACGGCCGCATGACGACAGTCACGCGAAATCTGACTTCCACCACGGACTGCTAGCATGCGTAAATTATGGCGTTGTCCGGCTTTACATGTGTTAGGTCACGAAGAGAATTGAATTTTTTCCTTGCCTTCGTGTGGCAACAGGGCCCATAATATGGGCGTGATGTCGCGGCCGAGCATTAAGCAGTGACAGGATCGTGGATGTATTTGGACACGTCTGGAAGGATCTGACCTGAATCGATTGCAGCACTACAGGGCATCTGTTTCCGGGTAAATGGTGCGCGATCAAATCATCATGTCACTTCACTATGCTGTGTCGCAACTCGCTGTGCTGTCTGTGATTGGCTCGACCCGCCGTGACTCGGAAATATAAACGACCACGCAATGCGTGGTCTGCTGCAGACCATTGCTTCGGCCTTTAATCAGCAAGGCGGGTGATGGGCATGTGTGCGTTTTGATGGCGCACGCAAAACGGAGTCTGGAATTTGTTGAAGGAAAGACGCACCACGTCCTTACGTATCGACGCACACGGAGTGTCATCATGAAACGTAGAGGCAACTCTCACGGCAAGGGTAATCCGCGCGACCGCCAGAGCTTCCGCAAGCAGCTGGCGCGGCGGCAACGTCAGTCCGAACTGCGATACGGCGCGCTGACCGGTCAGTCGGCCCAATCGCGCCGGGACAGTGTGCGCCAAGTGAGCGCCGCTGCGCGCGCCCAAAGTGCGCCTTCCGCAGGTTTGCAGACGCTCGAACAACGCGTCCTGCTGTCGGTCAGTCCGTTCCCGTTGCCGCTATTCCCTGAGCCGCCCGCCGGTTCGCTGATGTATTCCACCGAGACCCAGGATCTGCACGATGTGGCCGGCGACGCCGATACGTTCCAGATCAATCTCGACGCGGACCAGACCGTGTCGATCCTGCTGGAGCCGATCGACAGCACCGTCGACGCGACAGTTGAAATCTTCGGTCCCGGTGGTGGTGCGCCCTTGGCCACCGCGACCAGTGGCGCAGCCGGTGACAACGTCTTGCTGCAGTCGGTACCGGCGCTCACCCCCGGCCTGTACGACGTGGTTGTCACCAGCATCAACGGCGGCGTCGGCAATTACAACGTGGCCCTTGGGCTGAACATGCACGAAGAGGTGGAATCGGTCGACGGCACGACGAACGATACAGTGCTTTCCGCTGAAGACATCAGCTTCTCATCGTTCGCGCTGCCCGGCGGCGGCGATCGGCTCGGCGTGCTCGGCAACAATGTCGACGGCCCGGACTTCTTCTCGTTCCACCTGAATGCCGGTGAATTCGCGACGCTCGGTCTGGAGTCGCTGGTTGAGAGAATAAGCCAGAACAGTTTCTCCACCGGCGCGGGCGTGGCATCGATCGCGGTCGGTCACTTCAACGCCGACGGCGACCTGGACGTGGCTGTCACTTCGGGCGGCTATGAATACGACGGCTACTATTACGGCTACTACGGCTACTACGGGGCCGGTGGCGCCGAAGGCGGGCCGAGCAGCCAGGGCGGGTATGGCTATTACGGCTACAACTATCTCGACCCGGCCAGTGGTGTCGATATCTATCTGGGCAACGGAGATGGAACATTCAATTTCCAGCAGCGGCTCCAGACCGGCGCTCGACCAACTTACGTCGTTGCCGGCGACTTGAACGGCGACACCAACCAGGATCTGTTCGTACTGAACTATGGATCGAACTATGGCGGGTATTACAACAGTTCGGCCACTGTTGTGTTGGGCGACGGCGCTGGCAACTTCAACATCTCCACGCAACTGTCATTGGGCGACGGAGACTTCAACGACGGCGGCACGCCGGGCGATGCGCCACGTCAGGCCGTCATCGGCAACTTCGACGGCGATAGCGACAATGATTTGGCGATTGCCACGTTTGGTGACAATTACAGTGGGGGCGATGGATCGCTGTTGGTCTACCGGAATGTGGGGAACGATGGATTCGGCAACCCCGGCTTTGTCTTGGACGCCGTGCATCAGAACAGCCCGGGCACAACGGGGGTCACGTTGGCCGACATCAATAACGACACGTATGACGATCTGATCACTGCCAATCGCGGGTCACGATACGGCTCCGGTCCGGGAGCGATTGACGTCTATCTGGGTGATGGTGCGGGGAATTTCGCATTCGACCAGTCGATTGCCAGCGGCGGCGACGGCACCGGTGAGGTCGCCGTTGTCGATCTCAACGGAAACTCGCTGATGGACTTGGTCGCTGTGAATCGCGGTGACCGGCAGGACGGCGACGACAGCAATACGACGCTTCTATTCAATAACGGTGCCGGCGGATTCGACGCGCCGGTAGTGCTTCCGTCCGGCGGCGACCGCCCCTATTCGGTGGCGGCAGGTGATCTCAATGCCGACGGCGACCTTGACTTGACCGTCAGTCACCGCGGGCACAGCAACTACAGCACAACCTACGGCGGATTGGCGATCTATCCGGGTGACGGAGCCGGCGGATTCGGGACGCCGCAGATTTTCGATCAAACCAATCACGGCACGCAGGTCGTGACCGGTGATGTGGACAATGACGGTGACGTCGATGTCTTCCAGGCAAGCTATGACTATAATTACTATGGCAACAACGGTGGCTTCGAGGTGTTCCAACAGGCGTCACTGCCGTCGCTGTCGCTTTACGACGCCTCCGGAAACCTGGCCGCACTGGGCGCGGGGCATGGCAGTTCATTTCTCGAAGTGATTCATGGCTTTAATGCGCCCGGCACCGGCATCTACACCGCTCGCGTGGGCGGCGGAAATGACGAGTACACGTTGACCGTGACGCGCAGCGCCGACTTTGCGATCGATGGCCTGGCCGGGCCGCAGGATATTACGCCGACCGGCGTGGCGCTTGGATACGTCGGTCCCGGTGAGGTCCGAGATTTCACCTTCCAGGCAAATGTCGGCGACAACCTGACGATCAATACCGGCACGCCCGGCAATGATCCGCTCAACCCACTGAACGAATTTCCCAATTCATTTGATCCAACGATTGAAGTGTTCCGGCCTAACGGCACGTCCATCGGCGTCGCCAACGCCGGCGTGATCGATGGCCACAATGAATCGATCAGCCATACCGTGTTGCTCGGCGAGGACGGTTTGTGGCGCGTCAGCATCTACGGGGAAAGCCCTGGTACCGATTTCGGCGAGTACACACTTGAGGTCGCTGGCGCAACCGGCACGCCCAATACGACATTCCATGTGTTCGATTCGTCGATCCAGCCCGATGAAGTCCTCCCGGACGTCCCACCCACATTCCAGGTGGACCTGAATCAATCGATTCTGTTGACCAGTGTCGATGCAGCGGACCTCATGATCACCGACGATTCGGTCGTCACCCACAATGCCACGAGCGTGACCGTCGTGGATCACGACACACTGAGTTTTGACCTGCCGGCCGGCCTCACCGGCACCGCGTTCACGGTCGACATCGCCGACAGCGCCCTGGCGGCAATCGGTGGTGATCTGCTCGATGCGTTCACGCTGGATTTCACGCTCGACGTGATCCCACCGACGATCATCGCCAGCAACATCCCCGAGGGCAGCGTCATTGCACCCGGCACGCATACGTTCTCGTTTGATTTCGACGAGCCGCTGGAAGACGCCGTGCTCGACGACAGTGATGTCCGGCTGCTGAACACCGACTCCAATCAAGTGGTCCCGGTCGACAACTTCAACTACGACACGAATACCGATTCACTGTCGCTGGATTACGTGAACCTCGGCGAAGGCAACTTCGAACTGACGGTCTTCTCAGGCCCCTTTGCATTCCGCGATCCCATTGGTAACGACCTGGACGGTGAGCCGCTCGGGCCAATTCCGTCCGGCGATGGCGTGCCCGGCGGCGATTTCGTCGTGAACTTCTCGTCCGACACGCAGGTCACCCCATTCAATACGCCGCTGGATCGCGTGGACCCGTTGGGTTCGGTCGTCTTCGACCCGCCCACCGTGCGCTCCTTCAACGGCACCGGCGACGTCGATGAGATGGACATCAATCTCGAAGCCGATCAGTTGATCACGATCATCTTCGAACCGACCGATCCGTCCGTCCAGGTCCAGTTGGAATTGCTTGACACGGACCTGGTCACCCCCCTGGCCACCGCGTCCGCCGCCTCGGCCGGTGATACGGTCGCGATTCAGACGTTGACCGTGGCCACCGCGGGCAACCATCGAATCCGCGCCACGTCCCTGTCCGGCTCCGGCCAATACACGGTGGAGGTGATATCCAACGCCGCGACCGAGACCGAAGGCCTGACCGATGCCGCCGGCAGCAACGATACCGCGGCCACGGCGCAGGACATTGATGCTTCGGCGTACGCGCTGCCCGGCACGGCCGACCGCTTGGCCGTGCTCGGCGGGCTCAGCGGCGCCGAAGCCGACTTCTACAGCTTCACGATCAATCCCAATGAGCCGACGTCCCTGAGCCTAGCCAGCGACAGCGGCACGCTGAGCATGACGCTGCTCGCCTCGGACATGACCACCGAACTGGCCACGGGCATCACGGGATTCCACAACCTCGATCAGTCCATCGAAGGCTTCGCCGACGCCACCGGCGGCACGTTCTACGTCCGCGTCGATGGCGGCGCCGACGACGACTACGGCCTGGTGATCACGCGCGGTTCCACGTTCGATCTGGAGTCCAATGACACGCTCCTCGAAGCACAGCCGTTGGGGTCCACCGGTCAGGCGCTCGGATATGCCGAGGGCGGCTTGAACCTCTTCGCTGAGGAGCTCGACACCCTGTTCTACCCGAACGTGATCACGTTCGACTTCCCCGGCCTGGCGCCCGCGACCAGCGACGTGACGCTGACCGTCGAGGCGCTTTCGGACCTGTCGTCGTTCAGTGAGAACGTCGTGATGGATATTGAGGGCCTCTTCAGCCAGACGCTCTTCACGTTCAATGATGGCGACAATGTGCTGCTTGAACAGACCGTCATCGTTCCCGAATCCACCTTCAACAACATCATTGCCGACGGCACGGCCACGTTGACCTTCACACCCTCTCCGTCGGTCAACAACTTCTATTCCGAAATCCTTCGGGTCACGATGACCACGCCCAACCAATTCGACCACTATCGATTTGAGGCTAACGAAGGCGACGTGCTGACGATCACGACCACGACACCGGCCGGTGACGCCGGTGAGCCGATCAATGATTTTGACCCTCGCATCGAGTTGTTCAATCCGAGTGGCGCCGTCGTCGCGCTGGACAATGACGGTGCCGCGGATCTCCGCAACGCGGTAATCAACTACATCGTCCCCGTGTCAGAAGCCGGCACGTACACCGTGCTTGTTGCCGGGGCGAATCGCGGTGAGTACACGCTGAGCGTCACCGGCAACACCGGCGCCGCCGCATCAACGATCAATGTGACTGCCGTCGATCCGGCTGACGGGGTCTCGCAGAACTTCTTCCCGAACACCGTCACCGTCGATCTCTCCGGCGGGCTGGACCTCACGACCGTCGCCGCGTCGGATCTTCAGATCACCGATCCGAACTCCACCGTCGTGGGAGCTCAGGGCGTGACCATCGTCGATGGCGACACTTTGGCGTTCGACATTGCCAACGCCAATACGGTCGACGGCACGTACACGCTGGATATCGTGGCCAGTTCCTTCAACGGTCTGGCCGGGCAGACGTTTGATCCATTCACCAGCACGTTCAACGTGGACACCACGCCTCCGGAAGTCGTCTCAATCCTGGCCAACGCCGCGCCGTTCACCGCCGGCGATGTGCTGCCTAACGGCAACCTGACGATGGACATCGAGTTCACCGAGCCGCTGAATCCCGCGACGGTGTTCTCCGGCGCAGTGTCGTTGTTCAACAACCTGACCAGTCTGTCGACCGCCCCGGCCGTGACGTACACCCCGGGCACCACCACCGTGACGCTGGACTGGGTCGGCCTGCCCGAGGGGGACTACACGCTGAACCTCGTCAGCACCGCTGGTCGGTTTAACGACCTGGTGGGCAACCTGCTTGACGGGGTGCCGGCCAACCCCGGGCCCGAGAATTTCACCACGAATTTCTTCATGGACGAGCCGGGCATCGGCGCGACCACCCCATTGGCGAGCGTGCCTCCCGCCGGCTCACTGATTTACGATCCGCCGACCCCCGGCATCTTCCATGCCACCGGCGATGTGGACTCATTCACGATTGACATCGATCCCGGCCAGACCATTTCGGTCATTTTTGTGCCCCTTGACGCGGGGATTCACGGCAGCATCGAGCTGCTCGCGTCAGGCGGCGGTTCACTCGGCTCCGCTACCGCGACGGCCCCCGGCGACGAAGCCCTGATTCAGACCGTTCCGTCCGCTGCGGGCGGCACCTTCCAGATCGATGCCACCTCCATCGCAGGTGCCGGCGACTATGAGATCGAAATCATCCTCAACGCCGCGGTCGAAACCGAAGAAGTCATCGGCCCCGAGACCAGCAACGACATCATCGGCGATGCCCAGGATATCGATAGCTCCAGCGTGTCCCTACCCAACGGGGCGGACCGCATCGCGGCCATCGGTTCCATCAATAATCCCGGCGCCGGCGGACCGGCCAACAGCCTCCTGGAAGAACCCAACGACACGCGCGCCGAGGCCGTGCCCACGACGCTGGCGTGGTTTGACAACTTCTTTGACTTCGGATTCATCGGTGACAATCCCGGCGTGCCACCGGGATTTGATGTCGACATGGTCGCTGTGGATGTCCAGCCGTTCGGCGGGCCGGGCGGCGGTCCCACCGACTCAGTCCTGGAGGTCAACCTGAACACGATCGGAATCGGCTCAACTGGGGGCGATGTCGGCACGGAGGAAGGCCCAATCGGCCTGGATCCCTTCATCCGCATCTTCGATCCCAACGGCTTTGAGATCGACAGCGTCTGGGACACATTCATCAGCACGTTTATCTCCGGCAGCGGCGTCTACTACGTCGGCGTCAGCGGGTTCGACAACACCGATTACGACCCCGATACCGAAGGCAGCGGCGACTTTGGCAGCACCGGGCCTTACGAGATCGACATCGATCTGTTCCCCGATGGCGGCGACGAGGGCAGCTCGGGCGGCGTGGGTGCTGAGTCCAATCACGGTCCCGACATCGACGTGTTCGCATTCACGCTCGGCATCGACGAATACGCCACGATCACCGTCACCAGCGAATCGGGTGACGCCCTGCTCGAACTGGTCGACGGCACGGACACCGTGCTCGCCAACGGCGTGAGCGACGCGACCAACGTCGATCAGTCCATCACCAGCTTCCTGAACACCACCGGAGCCGTGACCACCTACTACGCGCGCGTCTCCGGCGCGACGAGCACTGAATACAGCCTTCTGGTGACGCGCGGCTCGAATTTCGACCTCGAACCGAACAGCGAGCCCACCGACGCGCAGGCGCTTGGCCCAACGAATCAGGTGCTCGGGGCGGTCGGCGGGGGCGGCAGTGACGTGTCCAGTGGCACTGTGAACACGACGTTTACTCTCTTCGACGGCCTTGGTTTTGAGTGGGAAATCATGGGCAACGGCGGCATCAGCGACGGATCCAGCGATGCCTACGACGGCGGTCACGAGATGTCCGGCTTCGGCTTCGACTCAATTGCCGACCTCGAGGCCGGTGGTCGCGAGCTTGTCCTCAACAGCACCTCGCAGATCAGCGGCCTGGATGTCACCCGCAAGACCTATGTGCCCGACAACGATGGGTTTGCACGCTTCCTTGATTTGTTCACCAACAACACGGCCGCACCGATCATCACCACAATCAA
>NYZD01000107.1 GCA_002685935.1 Planctomycetaceae bacterium
AACCACGCCGACCCCTACCAGATGGCCAATCTCGCCGACTCCGATCCCCACGCCGCCCTTCGCGACAACCTGGCCGCGGATCTCGACCAATGGCTCACGCACGTCGGCGATCCGTTCCTCCCCTGGAAACAACAAGCCGCCCACTTCAACATCACCTAGTTGATGACGCCGGACAACACCGACCCCGCCATCTCCGCCGCGTACCCCGTGAGCGTCGTGATCCTCGCCCCGCCCAGGCGCAAATAAAGCGGGGAGTCGCTCACGCGAACTCCCCGCGATTTCGGGTGAAGAACGTGGACTGATGTGGATCTCAACCGGCGCGGCAACGCCGAAACATCCCAAGCGCGCCAAGCAGCACCGCGCCTGCCCCCCAACCCGCCGGCGTGGGAATCGTCGGATACTGCCGAACGTCAATCGTGCTCGGGAAAGGGCCGTCGGCCTTGATCGAGCCGCCCGATCCTTCTGTGTTGGTGTTGAGTTGCACCAGGTCCTTCCAGATGTTCACGAGGGTGCCCGCAGGCAATGGATCAAAGAAGAACCAGAGCGCCGGGCCATGGATCTGGATCTCAAGTCCCGGCGCCGGGATGAAACCCGTATCGTCCGGGCGCATCACCTCCATCATCGGCGCCAATGCGAGCGTGCCATCATCCCACCCCCAACCGGAAGTCAGGATTTCCTCATGCCAATCCGTCCATGCCGGACCATGATACACCTGCAGATGCTCATGCAACCGGAAAATCGTCGTCGTCGGCAGATCCTGTTCGCCATCACTGCTGACGCCGCTTGTGTCCAACTGCTTCGTCCACGGCCCCGCGTTCGGATCGTGATGCACCGCCATCGGGTGATTGGGATCGCCGATCGTCCATCCTTCACCGGACGGATCGATGTTGTGGATCGTGAAGACCGATGGCCCCGTCCCGCCGCTCGCCGCGATACTGTTGATGCTGTTCGCCCCGGCCGGCGCGCCGAGCATCAGCACAACCATCGTCGCGCACACCGACCACTGAATCATCTTGTTGCTTTTCATGTTCTCTCCCTCATCTTGAAACGGATCAATGTGATTCGATAAAAAACGATCTGACCGATCTGACTCTCTCGCACCTCCATGTCTCGGCCGCCGCCGCCGTCCGTCGCGCAACTTCCTGCGGACCGACCCGCCGGCCAATCTTCCTTGCCATTCATGCGCCGAACGCTTTGAGGGATATCATCTTTCCCAAAGCACACGCCTTCTCGATTACCCAAGATATCATTCCGATTATCCATACAAAGTCAAGAACAGTTCATATTTACTGACTTAAATCGTGACCGGTGGACCTATAGAATGCCGGGAAAACCGCCTTCCCGTCGCGCTCCAGCCCCACCGACGCATACCGATCAGCCGCTCTGGAATCACCATACAATCGCCGTGACGCACGATCTGCCCCTGGAAACTGAACCTTGAACTGGCTCCCGGATCCCCCCTGGCTGCTCCCCGCCCTCGCCTACGCCGCCGCAAGCGTTGTCGCGTTTGCCCTCTTCGGCTGGGACAAGAGCGCCGCGCGACGCGGCCGCCCGCGAATCAACGAACGTACCCTCCACGCCGTCACCTTGGTCGGCGGATTCCTTGGTGCGTGGTCCGCCCAAAGAGTCTTCCGCCACAAGACGCGCAAACGCACCTTCGCTTGCGTCACCTTCCTCGCCGCGCTGCTTCACGGCGCCCTCTGGTACGTCCTGCTGTCGTGATAAAAGAAGGGGACGGGAGCCTTGGATCCCCTACCTCTCACCCCACCACCCCGCGCCCCACTGAGTAATAGACCAACCCGTGATCCGCCATCACCGATGGCCGAAACAGATTCCGCCCGTCAAACACCACCGCCCCCTTCATCCGCTCGCGTATGTCATCCAGATCCGGATGCATGAACTGATCCCAGTTTGTGCAGATCAGCAACGCATCCGCCCCGTCCAGCGCACTCAAGTCATCCGCCGCATACGTGATCCGATCACCCAGCACTTCCCGCGCCGTCTCGCGCGCCGCCGGATCGTACGCCGACACCGTCGCCCCGCGACGCAACAGCTCCTCGATCAACGTGACCGACGGCGCCTCGCGCACATCATCCGTCCCCTGCTTGAACGCCAGCCCCCACACTGCCAAACGCTTGCCCGACACATCCCCACCAAAGTGATCCACGATCTTCCGCAGCATGTGATCCCGCTGCGCCTGATTCACCTCGTGCACCGCCCGCAGCAGCGCCGTTTCCGTCCCCGCCGCTTCGCCCATCGCCACGCACGCCAGCACGTCCTTCGGAAAACACGAGCCGCCGTAACCCAGCCCCGGATACAAGAACTGATTGCCGATCCGATGGTCCGCGCACATCCCCCGCCGCACCTCATCGATATCCGCGTCATGCGATTCGCACAGCTGCGCAATCTCATTGATGAAAGAAATCTTCGTCGCCAGCATCGCGTTCGCCGCGTATTTCACCATCTCCGCCGACGCGATATCCATAATGTGAATCGGATTGCCCTGCCGCACGAACGGCTCGTACAACTCCCGCAGCCGCTCCCCCACCGTCGCGTCCGCCACGCCCACCACCACCCGGTCCGGCCGATTGAAATCACTCAGCGCATCGCCCTCCTTCAAAAACTCAGGGTTCGACGCCATCGCGAATCGCTTGAACGTCCGCGCTTCGATCGCATCATGCACCTTCGCGTTCGTCCCCACCGGCACCGTCGATTTCACAATGATGATCTTCGCCCGCCGTTCCTCCACCGCTCCCCCCGTGTCTCCCGGCGCCGCCTCCATCGCATCGCCAATCTGCTCGGCCACCGTCAGCACCGCCCGCAGATCCGCATGCCCCTGATCATCGCTCGGCGTCCCCACGCAAATGAAAATCGCCTCCGCCGCCTGATAGGCGCCCGCCATGTCCGTCGTGAACGTCAACCGCCCCGCATCCAGATTCCGACGCAATAGCTCCTCCAGCCCCGGCTCGTAAATCGGACATCCCCCCTCCCGCAACGTCTGAATCTTCCCCGCGTCAATATCCACGCACGTCACGTGATTGCCCGTGTTCGCCAGGCACGTGCCCGTGACCAACCCCACGTAACCCGTTCCCACAATCGCCAGCTTCATACTCATGGACCTCCATCACCCATCACGAATCAGCCAGTCCCCCGCACGCACCGATCCGCATCCGATCGACCAATAATCCAGCGCCGCCTCCCCATTATCGGCTCATCCACACGCTGCGCTTCGCCCGCCCGCAATTGGCGTCCATTGCCCCCCTTCGGTACGATTCCCACCGGCCATCCCGTCACGCATGGAGGCACACGGTCGATGAATATCCTGCTGCCATTCGCCCGAGTTCTCGCCTGCCTGATCATTCTCACGATCGTCGGCTGCGCTCAAAACGTCCGCATCAAATCCATCACCAAACCCACCGCCCAAATCGAACGCGTCGCCGTCGTCGACGTCACCGACCAGGGCGTCCGCCTCGACTTCTTCGTCACCCTCGATAACCCCAACGACGATCCCCTCCCCCTCACTCTCGCTCGCTATGAAGCCGCCGTCGGCTCCCTCGGCGCCTACACCGGCAACATCGTCCCCGACGTCACCATCCCCGGCCATGGCCAACAGTCCGTCCGATTGCCCGTCGTCCTCGCCACGCCCGCCGGCGGTTCCGTGCATAACATGCATTGGTCACTCAGCGGCGCCATCGAATACATGCCGCCCGGACAAATCCGCGAGCTGCTCAACGACATGTCCTTCCCCAGACCCACCACCAACGTGTCGGGCAACGGAATCATTGGCGACGCCCCTTAGCGACACCGCGCCGGAGACAGCATGAAACAAACGCCCGTGGCCTGTGTCTGCTTCGACATCGGCGGCGTCCTCGCGCACATCGCCGCCGATTGGGATGAAGCTTGCGACCGCGCCGACCAACCACGCATCGACCTGCCCCACGACACCAACTGGCAGCATCGACTCGACAACGCGTTCATCGAATACGAAGCCGGGCGACTACGCGGACTCACCGACGCCGCCGAAACCTTTCACACCATCGTCCCCACCCATTCTCCCGATCAGTTGATCGCCGTCATCGAGGCCGTCATCATCCGCCCCAGCGACGCCAGCGTCCCCGTCGTCCAGCAACTGCGCGCCGCCGGCATCACCACCGCCTGTCTGTCCAACACCAATCCCCTGCATTGGGCCATCCTCAGCGAGTACCAATCCATCGGCCTGCTCGACCATCACTTCCTCAGCTTCCGAATCCGCGCCGCCAAACCCGAGCCCGCCATCTACGAGTATGTCGAACAACACACCGGCCACGCCGGACCCGAAGTCCTCTTCTTCGACGACAAGCACGAAAACATCGCCGCCGCACGCGATCGCGGCTGGCGCGCCCAACGCATCGACCCCCAGGCCGATCACGCCGCCCAGGTCACCCAACACCTGCAACAACATCAGGTCATCGAGAACGGTGCCGTCGAGTCCGCGCTCGACTACGATGCCATCGGCTAGACCTCAAACCGAACCTGACGCAACATGAATACCGCCACCCAACACGCCGCCCCGCCCGCGGAAACACCCTCCCGGCGCGTCTGGCGCATCGAAATCCACCCCGCCGACCCCGCCGATGATCCCGTCGGACAAAACGTCCTCCGCGAAGCACGCGACAATCAACTCGCCCCATCCCTCACCGACGTCCGCTCCGCGCGCATCTTCCTCATCGAGACCGACTCCGACCAGCCCGACATCCAGCGCATCGCCGACCAACTCCTCGCCGATCCCATCAACCAACGCGCCGCCCTCGGCGCGCAGCCAACCCCCGACGACGCGCAGATCGTCGAAGTCCACTACCTGCCCGGCGTCATGGACCCCGTCGCCGATTCCACCAAACACGCCATCACCGAATTGCTCGACCTCACCCCCGACCACGCCCCCGAGGTCCGCACCGGCACCCGCTACGACATGATCGGCGCCTCCCATGAAGACGCCCAGCGCATCGCCCTCCGCCTCCTCGCCAATCCCGTCATTCAATCCCTGTCCTTTGAAGCCTTTCACCCCGACACCTTCACCCGCGGCCAACCCGTCGATCTCCACGTCCGCCACATCCCCATCACCACCCTCAACGACGACGGCCTGCGCGCCCTCAGCCGCTCCGGCCACCTCTTCCTCTCCCTCGAGGAAATGAAAGCCATCCAATCCGAATATCAATCCGTCGGCCGCGAACCCACCGACATCGAACTTGAAACCCTCGCCCAGACCTGGTCCGAACACTGCGTCCACAAAACCCTCAAGAGCCGAATTCACTATCACGAACACCAGCCCACCACCGACATCGACTGGTCCGCCCGACCCGGACACACCGTCCAACCCGATGGATCGGTCGTCATCGATAACCTCCTCAAATCCACCATCGCCGCCGCCACCCAGCAACTCCGCGCCGACGGCGTCGACTGGTGCATCAGCGTCTTCGTCGATAACGCCGGCGTCATCGCCTTCGACGACAACGATGCGATCACCTTCAAAGTTGAAACCCACAACCACCCCTCCGCACTCGAACCCTACGGCGGAGCCGCCACCGGCATCGGCGGCTGCATCCGCGACACCATGGGCACCGGCCTCGCCGCCAAACCCATCGCCTCCACCGACATCTTCTGCGTCGCCCACCCCGACGGCTGGACCACCCCTTCCGCCGATCAGGATCAAATCGCAACCGACCACACCGCCGCCCTGCCCAAAGGCGTCCTCCATCCCAAACGCATCCTCACCCAGGTCGTCGCCGGCGTCCGCGACTACGGCAACCGCATGGGCATCCCCACCGTCAACGGCGCCGTCTACTTCGACGATCGCTACCTCGGCAACCCCCTCGTGTTCTGTGGCTCCATCGGACTCATCCCCCGCGACCTCGCCTTCGGCGACGCCCAACCCGGAGATCGCATCATCGCCCTCGGCGGACGCACCGGACGCGATGGCATCCACGGCGCCACCTTCTCCAGCGCCGAACTCACCGACACCCACGCCGACGAATTCTCCCACGCCGTCCAGATCGGCAACGCCATCACCCAGAAAAAAACCCTCGATGTCATCCTCGCCGCCCGCGATCTGCCCGATGGCCCCATCTTCCACGCCATCACCGACTGCGGCGCCGGCGGATTCTCCTCCGCCGTCGGTGAAATGGGCGAGAACACCGGCGCCGCCGTCCAACTCGACCGCGCCCCCCTCAAATACGACGGCCTGACCTACACCGACATCTGGATCTCTGAAGCACAGGAACGCATGGTCCTCGCCGTCCCGTCCCAACACGTCGACCAACTGCTCACCCTCGCCGACGATGAAGACGTCGAATCCTGCGACCTCGGCCAATTCACCGACGACCGGCAACTCGTCCTCAACTATCACGACACCGAAGTCGGCCGACTCGGCATGGAATTCCTCCACGGCGGCTTCCCCCAACTCACCCGCGAAGCCACCTGGAATCCAACGCAGCAGACCACCAGCGAGTCAGCCATACGACGGGCGACAACTTCCAGCCGCGACACCGCCGATCTCCTGCTCACGCTCCTGTCCCACCCCAACATTGCCTCCAAACATTGGATCATCCGCCAGTACGATCACGAAGTGCAGGGCGGCAGCGTCGTCAAACCCCTCGCCGGCCCGGCGCACGGCCCGTCAGACGCCGCCGTCATCCGACCCAAACTCGATTCCGCCCAGGGCATCGCGCTCTCCGTCGGTCTCGCCACCGCGCTCGGCGACGTCGACCCCTATCAGATGACCCTCGCCGCCATCGACGAAGCCGTCCGCAACCTCGTCTGCGTCGGCGCGCGACCCGACCGCATCGCCCTGCTCGATAACTTCTGCTGGGCCAATTGCCAGGACCCCGCCCAGCTCGGCGCGCTCGTCCGCGCCGCCGAAGCCTGTTACGACGGCGCCCTCGCCTACCGCGCCCCATTCATCTCCGGCAAGGATTCACTCAACAACGAGTTCAAACTCGACACCGGCCAAACCATCGCCATCCCCCCGACCCTCCTGATCAGCGCCGTCGGCCACGTCGACGACACCGCCGCCTGCCTCACCATGGACGCCAAATCCCCCGGCAACCTGCTCCTCCAGGTCGGAGGCACTTCCGCCCGTCTCGCCGGCGCGCACCTCAACCTCATCGCCGGCGCAACCGGCATCCCCACCGCCGACCAACTGCCCAAAGTCGATCTCCAACGCGCCCCCCAACAAGCCGCCGTCATCGCTCGACTCATCGCCGAACGTCACATCCGCGCCGCCCATGATTGCAGCGAAGGCGGCATGCTCGTCGCCGCCGCCGAAATGGCCCTCGCCGGCGACCTCGGCCTGCAACTCGACCTCGCCGGCGTCCCCGCCCTCGGACCCACAGACCACACCGCCGCCTGCTTCGCCGAAACACCCTCGCGCATCCTCATCGAAATCGAACCCCACCACTTCGACCCCGTTGCCCAACAGCTTAGCAACGACAACATCCCCTTTGGCCAAATCGGCACGTTCACGCCTAATGACCGATTCACCGTCCGCTGCGATGACCGCGGGCGAATCGTCGATATCTCGGTCGCAGACTTGGCCCACGCTTGGCGCAAAACGCTGGACTGGTGAGTATCGTCACGCCCATTCTGACGCCGCCGTGCCCACACCGCTCACCGAGGACCAACAAAATCAGAAAATACCATTGCATTTAGGACACGTTGCGGTTAATCATAGAGGCAGCCCGATCGCATCCATATCATGCGTCAGGCGAGGCAAGCGGCAAGGGTAGAGCGTTCATCTGACCGACAGGAACACAAGGCGCTATGGGTAAATCCACCTCCGCGCAGTCACAACAAGTCAACGGCAACGTGCGCCCGCCGTCTCCGGTTTCCAGCGCCGTCGGCATGGACCTCATCGTCGTCGCCAACGAAGAGTTCCCGCGACGCGGCGAAGCCTCCATGGTCGAACTGATCAGCGGCGACTGCCTCATCGCCTATTCCAACCACACCGGGCGCGGCGATAACGATCGCGGCCACATCGCCGTCACCCGAATCTCCGCCGAGGGTGACCCCCTCTCAGAAGAAGTCGAAATCGTCGCCAGTCCCGACGACGGTCTCAACGCCACGGCCCCCGCTCTGCGACGACTGCCCGACGGCCGACTCGGCATGCTCTACTCCGACCGCCGAGCCGTCACCGAATCCTACCGCCGTTTCATCTGGTCCGACGACGAAGGCTTCTCTTGGTCCGACCCCGTCAACATCGATGGCCGAGATCCCTACGTCGATGGCGTCCACGATCGATTCATCATCCTCGAAAGCGGACGATTCATCGCGCCCCTCGTCTGTGCCGACAACTGGGACCGGCACTACACCCACATCCGCGTCGCCTTCAGCGACGATCAGGGCGCCACCTGGTCCGTCGGCGACAAGATCGAACTGCCCTGGATCGGGCACAAATACGGCTGGGAAGGCGGCTGGATCGGCTCCGGCGCCGGCGACCCCGCCATCGCCGAACGCGCCGATGGCTCGCTATATATGGCCATTCGCACCGCCATGGGCACTCAGTTCTGCTCAGAATCCTACGACGGCGCCGAAACCTGGACCTCACCCCGATCAATGGAAGTCATCGGACTCCAGGCCCCCGCCTGCCTCATGCGCATCCCCGATCGCGCCGACCTGCTGCTCATCTGGACCCCCAACTACAACGTTCGCGCCAACGGCGGCGGACGCCGACAAACCCTCATGTCCGCGCTCTCCAGCAGCGGCGGCCGATCTTGGCCCCACCGCCGACGCCGACTTCTCGTCCGTGATTCCGAACGCATGATCGATTCACCAAGCTGCCTCTTCAAACAAGGCGAAGCCTGGATCACCGTCCGCGTCTCCGAAGGCAACTCCTTCCAGGATTCTCTGGTCTCCACCGGACTCATTCGCGCGCCCATCGAATGGTTCTACGAATTGCCCTCCGCCCCCCAGAACTAGCCTGACCTGATCTCCAACGGTGCCCTTCCCACGAGCCGCGATCGTGACCGAGCGATCGTCACACTAGCGCATCCCCAACGCAGGTGTAGCGCGTTCGGCGCTTGTTCGGGTAGCGCGTTGCGGACGTGGCGGCTAAGCTTTGATCAC
>NYZD01000108.1 GCA_002685935.1 Planctomycetaceae bacterium
ACCCAGCCACCCAGCCGCCCACCACCCAACCCGCCCTTGTGCCCATCCAGCCGCGCAGCCTGTCCCTCACCGAACTCGAAGCGAAATTCCACGAAGTCTCCGCCTTGCCCATCGATCAACAGCCGCTCAACGAACTCACCGCCGCCTACACCGCACTCAAAGCGACCAAGTTGCACGAGGCCGATCTCGCCATCGTCGACGTGCGCCTGCACATCCTCGCCGCCCGGCGTGAACTGCTCGAATCCATCCGCCTCATCGCCGACGCACGCCGCCAACTTCAGCAGCAGCGCGACCAGGCCGCGGCACCACCCCAGGTCGTCGCCAAACCCAAGGCCTACACCGCCGTCGGACTCCTCTTCGCCAGCACCCTCTATACCGGCGACGTCCTACCTCATCTCTACCGGCTCGTCGAACCCCTCAGCGGACTGACCATCGCCTACGTCGAGCCATCCGACGCAGCTGACCTTCGACCCATGCTCGGACGTCTGGTCGGCGTCGTCGGTAAGGCACGCTCAGACCCCGCCTTGCGACTCAGAGTCGTCGCCGTTGAAACCGCAGACGTCCTCAGCGCTCAACCCATCCCCGCCACCGTCGGCGTCTCAACCGACCTGCCCACCGACTAATCCGACACCTGGATGATCTCCGCCGTCGGCCCGTCGGTGTCCAGCACCGCCACCGTGCACCGATCGTTCACCCACCCGCAGCACTCTCCCGGATTCAAATAAAGCACCCCGTCCCGGGTCTCGTTCACCACCTCGTGCGTGTGACCTGTCACCACAACTTCCGCCCCACGCAGCGCCCCCGCATCAAGCCAATCCACAAAATGATGCATCACGATCACGCGCCCCCCCAACTCAATCCGCATCGGCCCGTCCTCCAACTGCGGCAACATCCCCTTCAACCCCGCTCGTTCACCGTCATTGTTCCCGTACACGCAATAAAGCGGAATCCGCTCCGGCAACTCCGGCGGCGCAAACAACTTCGCCGCGAACGGCGCCACGTAATCACCCGCGTGAAGAATCGCCCCCACGTTCATCCGTTTGAACATCGCCACCGCCCGACGCGCCGTCGGCAGCCGGTCGTGCGTGTCCGCGATCACACCAATCTTCATGCGCGCATCCTTTAATAAGCATTCAACGAACCGCATTGTCAGCACCACCACCCCGTTCAGCAACCATCCCGCCTCGCGCGCCTCGGCGCACTCCCGCTTCAGCCCCCGCCCTCCGATGTCCGATAAGCCGGATATGCTTCGCTCTTGCATCATCCCCTTCGGATGTCTGTGTCTCTGCGCCGCCGCCGCGCTCGCACAATCCCCCCCCGACACCCAGCCCGACGCACAATCGCCCCTCATCGCCCGGCGTGTCGTACACGTGTTTGACTTCGAAGAGCAGAAACTCGGCAACTACGAACGCATGCCCATGCACTGGCATCGCATCCACCGCGCCGGTTATCCCGTGTTCACCGAAGTCGGGTTCGACACTGACCAGCACCTCAGCGGCAACCACGCCCTCAAACTTCAGCTCAACGGCGGCAGCGCCGGTGCCGTCCTGCAGCCCGGCGTCCTCGCCGTCGTGCCCATGGCCGACTATCTCGTCACCGCCCGCGTCCGCACCGCAAAAGTCACCCACACCCGCGCTCGCCTTATCGCCTTCTTCGTCGATCAAAAAGGCGAACCCCTCGCCGACGGCCGCGTCGTCAGCGATCTCCTGCAAGCCAACGACCAATGGACAACCGTCCAACTCGCCCTCCCCGATTGCGGTGATCGGGCCGCCTGGCTCATCCTCCAACTCGAACTGCTCCAGCCCGAGCGATACCGTGAGCAACTCATCCAGCAACACGAATGGCATCACGAGGACATCGACGCCGCCGCTTGGTTCGACGATATCGTTGTCTACCAGCTGCCTCGTATGGCCCTGAACATCAACTCCCCCCTCGGCATCCTCCGCGCCCCCGATCAACCCACCCTCGAAGCAACCGTCCGCGACCTTACCGGCCAGGCCCTCACCGCCGACCTCGTCGTCTACGACGAATCCGGCAGACCCGTCGACCGAATGCACCGCCGAATCGACGGCAGGCTCCCCGCCACCTGGCAATGGACGCCCAACCTGCCCCGCTTCGGCTGGTACTGGGCCGACCTCCAGGTCAATTCCGACCTCGGCGCCGTGGGGCGCGTGCAAGCCATCTTCTCCGCCTTGCCCAACGCCTCCCAGCCCCCGCACCCCGAAGCACAACGCTTCATGATCATCGCCGAACAGCTCCCCGCCCCACAGCAACCCCACCTGCCCGCCCTGCTGGACCACCTGCGCAGCCGTGCCGTCCAGCTCGCCATCTGGGCCCCCGATCAATCCATCCAGGACCTCGATCGACTCCGTCGCGACGGCGACCCCCTCGTCCAGCACCTGCTCAGCGCCGGACACGACGTCACCATGGCCCTCACCGAGCCGCCCCGCGAACTTGCCTACGTCGCCGGCGTCCCCGGAGGACACCTCTTCGACCTCATGGCCGCCGACCCCAACATCTGGCAGCCCTACCTCGAATCCATCCTCGCCCGCCACGGCGAGCACGTCCAGCGCTGGCAGGTCGGCCGCTCCGCCACCGCCGCCGCCTACCACACCGTCGCCGCTTTCCCGCCCTATCAACAGCTCATCGAACGCCTCAACCAGTACGTCTTCCAACCCACCATCGTCATGCCCGTCTCCGCCCTCTATGACACCGCTGCCCCCGCCCGCGACGCCGCCGCCCTCACCCTCATTCTCCCCACCTCCATCCGACCCGATCAGATCGATACCTACGCCGGCACGTACCCGACCCCCCAGACCGATGTCACCGTCCTCCTTCAGACCCTCTCCCCCGCCGACTACCGACACACCGATCGCGCCGCCGACCTCGTCCGACGCATGGTCCACGTCTGGCGCGCCCAACCCAGTCGCGTCGCCATCGCCCAGCCCTGGCGTCCACAGTCCGCCAACACCCCCGAACGCATCGCGCCCGACCCGCTTCTTGCCGTCTGGGCCAACGCCGCCCACCAACTCGCCGGTCGTCGCGTCGTCGGCCAGTTGCCCCTCGGCCAGGGCATCCGCTGCTACGTCCTGCAATCCACCACCCCCAACACCGGCGCGCTCGTCGCCTGGACCCACGGTGCCGAGCCCCCCGACGCCACCCGCTCCCTGTGGCTCGGGGATGATCCCGTCGCCGTCGACATCTGGGGCAACCGCACGCCCCTGCCCCTGCGCGACGACCGCCATCAACTTAACCTCACCCAACAACCCGTCTTCATCGACGGCATCAACGTCCAACTCGCCATGCTCCGCGCCGGGTTCACCCTCTCACCTCAGCAGGCCGAATCATCGTTCAATGTCCATCAGCACACCCTCACCATCACCAATCCCTGGCCGCGCACCATCAGCGGTCGCGTCAAAATGGCCGCCCCCGAGAACTGGCGCATCACCCCCCGCTTCGTGCCCTTCTCGATCCCCGCCGGACAGTCGGTCAAAGTCCCCGTCGAATTGACCTTCCCCATCAGCGAAATCGCCGGCCGAAAACTCATCCACGCCACCATCGACGTCGAAGCCGACCGCAACTACCAGATCCAACTCGCCGCCCCTCTTCACATCGGACTCAAGAACGTCCGCGTCCGTGCCGCTGCCTCCATCGAATCCAAGCAGCCCGGCGCCGTTGGCGACGTCGTCATCCGACAAACCGTCACCAACACCGGCGACAAACCCCTCGCCTTCACCGCATTTGCCCTCGCGCCCGGCCAGCCCCGCGCCGAACGCATCATCGCCGAACTCCTCCCCGGCCAGTCCACCGTCAAAACCTTCCGCTTCGCCGGCGCCGCCCACCAACTCAAAGGACGCACCGTCCGCGTCGGACTACGCGAGATCGACGGCCCCGCCGTCCTCAATGAACGCGTCGAGATTCAGTAACCCCCCAGTCAATTCCCCCGCCCCGTCTACGCCGACGTGCGCAGAAAGTCCGGCACCGCCCGCACACGTCCCTCCCGATCGATACACGCCAGCACCGTCGATCCCTTGCTCAACACCTCCTCACCTCGGCGCACCTCATACTCGTGTTCGATCTTCGCCCCTCCGCTCCGACGCAGCACCGCCGTTACCCGCAACGCATCGTCATAACGCGCCGGACGCTGGTAGTGAACGTTCAATCGAACCACCACGATGTAAACGCCCTCACGCTCCAACTCCGCATACGCCCGACCGTGTTGCCGCAACAACTCCGTCCGCGCCATCTCAAACCACGCCGCATACGCACTGTGATGCGCGAACCCCATCGGATCGCACTCCGCGTAGCGCACTCGCACTTCAATCGTCTGTTGATTCATCGCTGCCGCCCGCCCCGGCATTCCTGTTCACTGGCGAGTAGAACGAACTGACGTACGCAACCGGCTCGAGTTTCGGCTGCTCCAGGACCACCCCCTTCATCCGCTCGTACGCCCACCGCCCCGCCGCACGAATCCGCAGGTCATCCGTCAAATACGCCACCCGCTTGTGCATGTCCTCCGCGTGGGCCATCGCCTTCATCCGACCGATCGCGATCACCGACTGCACACGCACCTCCGTGTACTCCGGATCGAGCGAGAAGTCATCATTCATCCGACCGGCGATCGCCTCAGCGATCCCCGCCGGTGCGTCATCCTCATAAATCATCCCCAGCGCCCAGATCGCCCCCGCCCGGAAATACTCGCGACCCACCGCGTGTCCCACTTTCTTCACCTTCGGGATTAACTCGACAAACAGCGGCGTCGCCTCACGCACATCCCACACCCCCAACGTCTGCGCCACCTCGCCGCCCACCAGATCCTCGTGCGCAATCCGAACGTTCGGATCCTCCGCACCGCCCGCATCCGAATAATGCCGACCCGGCACACCCGCCTTGATTCGGCGCATCTGCTGCTTCTGCAAATCAACCATCGGCCCCCGCATCGCCGGCGGCGCCAACCGGCGCAGCGCATCCACCGCCGCCAACCGCGCCTCCAGCCGTGGATAGTCCACCAGCACAAGCAACGTCTCCGCCATCGTCTGGTCGTCCAGGTGTCCGATCAGCAGCGCCGCCTGTTCCACCGCCCGCCAGTGCGTCGGTTCCCGCGTCCGGTGTTGTGCCAGACCATCCGTCAGGATCCGCCGCAGCCCGTCGCGGATGACTTCAAAAAGATCAGCATCATTCGATAACACATGAAGCCCAACCCGCGCCGAGTCGCGCACCATCGGGTGTGCATCGTCCAGCGCCGTGAGCAGCAGGTCGATCGAATCCAGCTCATGCCGTTCAGCCAGTGCCCGCACATTGACCAGGCGGACCTCCGGATCACCAGACGCCACAGCCAATGCGCGATATCTCCACACCAGCGCCACGTCAATCGCAAACAACTGGCGCATCGCCTCGCCCTGGACCGCCGGCTCCGTGTGCTGCGCCAGTCCGTGCAATTGTTCGATCGCCTCTGCCGACCCATGCCGCTTCAGCACGCGCGTCGCCATCATCGCACCCGCCGTCGATTCTTCGCTCAGCCTCGCCGCCGTCGGCTCTAACTCCGCATCGCGCAGCTTGCCCAGCGCTTCCGCCGCCGCCATCCGGATCTCGATCGCCCGCCCGCGATCCACGACCGCCGCCCGCAGCACGTCGATCACCGCTGCATCGTCGAATCCCGCCGAACCCAGCGCCGTCGCCGCCGACCACTGCAAGGCACGCGGCCCAAGCTCTCGACCCACGCGATCCACCCACACCTCGACCCCTGCCCGCACTCGCCATTTCCCCAACGCCAGATCGATCCGCTGGATCCGTTCAATCACCTCACCCGATGACGCCGCACCTGACCACTGCGTCAGCCGCAGCATCTTCTCGGCGTATTGCCGTGCGTCCGACGCGATCAACGCCGCCACCGCTCCGTTGCGGATCGGATCACGCGGGTCGTCCAGCAATCCGCTCACCCGCTCCGCCAACCCCGACACTTCATACAACGCCACGTCATTCAGCGCTTCGATCAACGTCACCGCATCCGGCTGTCCCAGCGCTTGATCGAGCCGATCGGACAGGAAATCCGATACGTAATCGGTCGGTTCGGGCAGGTCATACAAATACTCTTCCTGCATCGGCCCCGCCGACGCACGCGCGACCACAACCCCCATCGCCGCCACAACGATGATGCCCCCCACGCCTCGAATCAATCGACCAACCATGCTCAACACAATACCTCTTCCATCCGTGATCTACTTCGGTCGCGTCAACCGCCACGTCCGCCATGTCAACACCAACAATGCCGCCACGCTCGTCGCCCCCATGATCCACCAATTGCCCACTCGCAAGTCGTATTGGCTCATCCCCGGCACGTTCAACACCGACAGCGCCGTCGCCAGCGGGTTCACCATCAACACCTTCTCAACCATCGGCCGCCCGAACATCGTCCCCTCGCCCAGCCACGGAAGCAGCGTCAACACGCACACGCTCACCACCGCCACATACGCCGCCACCGTCGCCGCCGCCGTCCGCCGAAAAATGCTCGAGCACGCCGCCGACGTCAACGTCGCCGTCACCCCCAGCAGCACCATGCAGATCAACACGTTCACCACACGCATCGCCACGCCGCGCTCGATAATCAACAACACCACGTAGCCCGGAACCGTCGCCACCAGCAAAAGACTCAGCGTCCAGAACACGCTCGCCAGTTTCCCCACCACAATCGTGACCGGCGACAGCGGCGTCAGTTGCATCAACTCCCACCCGCCGCTCTCCACCTCACCCGCCACCAGACCCGCGCTCAACGCCGGCGCCAGTAGCGCGATCAAACCCATCTGGAAAATCGCCAGGATCGCGCCCAAAAACTGCGACTCCAGCACCTGCGTTGCGATCGTCGAAAACAACGCCAACACCAGACTCATGATCAGGCAGAACCCGATCATCCGTGCCATCCAATGCGACCGACCCATCGCCCGGCAACGAAATTCCTTCACCATCACCGGATTCGTCAAAGGCCCGATCGAACTGCTCCGTCGCTGCGGATCGATAATGAACTGCAACCGCCGAATCAAGCGACCACGCTTGTCCAGATCGTCCGTCGTCACCCCGCTCGAACGCGATCGATCCAGCAGCGTCGGACGCAAGCGAATCGACAGCCACACGATCATCCCCGCCGTCGTCACCAGCGCGATCACCCCAAACCGGAACACCGCGCCCCCCGCCGCCGCGATCCCCTGCGACCCCACCTCTCCGTGACCCGTCAACTCCATCACCGCCGGAATTGGCCCGATCGCGCGAATCCATTCCAGCAACGTCTCCAGGCCCGCCTCACCAAATATCCCCTGCAACACGTTGAACAAAATCATGATCACATCCGTGCCCGTCTGGTCCCCCCGATCCAACAGCATCCCCACCTTCCCGTGCAACAGGAAATAAGGCACCAGCGTTAGCACCGCGAAACCCAGAATCAGCCCATACGTCAACCGCATCGCCCCATCACCCGTCCTCGCATAACTCGACACCAACAACGCCAGCATCGAATACTGAATCGCCGCCAACCCCAACACCAGGTAGAGCGGCAACAATTGCCCCGTCAGGCTCACGCCCCCCATCACGATGCACGTCACCGCCACCGGCAACGAAAGCGCGATCAACAACAGAACGAATCCCGCCGCCGCCACAATCTTCCCCACCAGAATCGACCCCGGCGACAGTCCGCTCGTCAACAGCAGCACCAGCGTCCCCTGCTGTCGCTCACGCACGATCGCCACCGCCGGATACGCCGGCGCGATCAGAATCAATGCCACCAGCAACCCGTAACCGAACGTGCTCAGCAGACGCGCCGCGCCCGACCCGTCCAGATTCGCGATCGCGTCCGTCGGCCAAACCGCCAGCACCAACGCCGTCAAGCCCGACAGCAGCAACACCTGAATCGCCTGCGCCCGCTTCGTGCGCAGCATCCCGATCAGTTCACGTTGAATAATGGGGTTCGCCACCGCTGTCAGTTCGCCTTTCTGCTTGGACTGTCGTCCGCCGCAACCCCGCCCGTCACCTGAAGGAACGCATCTTCCAGATCGACCGGCACCTCATGCAACTGCGCCACCCGCAGCCCCTGCTTCACCGCCGAGGTCAACAGCCCGCTCAGCTTCGCGTCATCCGCCTCCGCGGTGAATCGCACCTGCGCCTCCTGCGCACTGGCCTGCACCTCCGCGTTAGGACCGAACATCTCGTTGATCAGACGCGTCGCCGCCTCAATCTCAGTCCCGTCCGCCAGCGTCAACTCAATCAGACGCGGCCCCGACACCAGCCGGTTAATCTCATCCAACGTGCCGAACGCCCGCTGCTCACCATGCGTGATGATGCTCACCACGTCGCAGATGCGCGACAACTCCGACAAAATGTGGCTCGTGACAATCAGCGTCTTGCCCATGTCCGCCAGCCTCAAAAGCAAGTCACGCATCTCGATCCGAGCCTTCGGGTCCAGACCGTTCGCCGGCTCATCCAGAATCAATACCGGCGGGTCATGCAGCAGCGTTCGCGCAATCCCCACCTTCTGCTTCATCCCGTGGCTAAGCGTCTCCACATAACGGTCGCGCATCCACCCCGAATCCGTCAGCTCCATCACCTCTTCGATCCGTGCAACGCGCCGTTTTCGTGGCATCTTGAACGCCGCCCCGAAAAAATCCAGATACTCACGCACCCGCATGTTGTCATAAGACCCAAACGTGTCCGGCAGATAACCGATCAGCCGCTTCAGACGCTTCGAGTCCTGCGTGCAATCGCAGTCCGCGACAAACGCCTCCCCGCTCGTCGGCCGCGACAGCCCCACCAGAATCCGAATCGTCGTCGTCTTTCCCGCCCCGTTCGGTCCGATGAACCCGAGAATCTGCTTCCGACGCAGCTCCAGGTCCAGTGCGTTCAGCGCAACAAAGTCGCCGAACCGTTTGGTCAGCTTCACCGTCTTCACCAGTACCTGATCATCTGATTGCGTCATGGCAGCCTCGAAATAATTCCAGCGGTCCCATCACTTCCCTGACCCCACCGCGCCCTGTAGCGTCAACCCCACGTGCTGAATCTGCCAGATCGCATCGTCCACCCGCGGTGTGACGTCCAGCAAGATTAGAATCCGGTCCGCGCCATCAACAAACACCTGATCGATCGGCAACGTCAAATCCTCAGACCCATCCACGTTCCGTCGCCTAAACAGTTCCCGCTTCGATTGCCCGTCATGACTCGACACCACCACCTCGTGCTGCAACGCCTTGATGTCCAGGTGCAACGTCGCCGCCGTCAAACCCAACGGGCGCACCGCTTCGGGGATCACAAACCGCAACGCCACCGTCGCCGCCCGGGGCGTCTCGTTCCACTCCCTCAGACTCGGGTTAAACAAATGCGACGCACGTATCGACCCCGGCAAGTCGCGAGGCCGACGCTCCAGTTCCACCAGCGGCCACGGGATCGTCACCTCAGTCCCTCGCGCCGCCCGCTCAATCACCATCGGCATCGACCACAACGTCTCCGCCTTTGCCGTCATCGCCGGTTCCGTCGTCACCCCCGCATCCATCTGCGTCGTCCAGCCCATCACCAGCGGCCCGCCGCTCGCCATCCCCTGACCCAGAAGATCCGCCATCACGTCCCCGTGTCGAACCGCGCTCGGCGTGATCGTCGTCCCCATATGAAGCATGCCCGGATCAAGCGCCTCACCTATGCCCGCCTTGATCTGCAACCCATCCGGCCCCTTCTGCACACGCGGCCGCATCCATCCCATGTCCGTCGCGATCAGCAAGTCGTCCGGCAGGCCGTTGGCCCCCGACCCAATCGATCCGATCAGTCCGTCCCGCCCAAACCTTAGCCGCAGCTCCCACGGCGCCGCCATTGGACCCGCGCGATCAAATTGCAGCATTCGCACCGCGCCCGCCCGAAGCTCCAGATCCGACCAGCGCCAGTCCGTGGTGTCTGCCCACACCATCCGCGACGCCGACTGGCTCGACGCATCGCCCGGCAGCGTCCACACACGCTGGTAACCCCCGCCCCGCACCGTCGCCCCCGCCCCCGCCGGGTCGTTCAGGCCGACCCATCCGTGGCCCTGCACCACCTGGGTCGTCTGGTCATACGCAATCAACTGCAACGCCCCCGCCGTCAGTGTTTCGTTCGTCTCCTGACGCGCCGCCAGCAACCCAATCGCCGCCGCCAACGCAAGCACCAGACCCGCCGGCCCCGTCCATTCCCGACGCTCCAGACGCGACAGCCCCACCGATACAACGATGAAGATCCCCAGATACCCAAGCAACACAACACCGATCCGCCCACGAGACGCAATCCCATAACCCAACTGACTCGCCAGATACGGCCCCGCCACCGCGCCCGAGACCTCCGCCCGCCTCGTGCGCACCCGATAAAGCATCGACGAGAAGTGCGCCAGCGCGTCCGACGCCCCGTCGTGCAGCCACGCACGAGGCTCCAACGTGCTCACAATCAATCGACCCTCACCCACCGGCCGACTCACCAACGCACCCCAGCCCCGAACCGAAATATGCGTCTCAAACCCCGGCGTCAACGCGCGGACCATCTTGTAAGGCGCCTCGTCCCACGCCCGCACACGCCCCCCGCCCGACGTCGCGCCCATCAATTCGAAATCGGCCTGATTCAACGTCACCGCGTCAAACGCGCTCAGCGTCCACGGCTCACCCAGCAGCACACCCATGGCCTCCGCATCCACCTCGTTCGCCCACACCAGCAACGTCCCCCCCTGCTTCAGCCAGTGTCGCAACATCGCCTGCTGGCGTGGATCCAACGACGGCTGATCGCGCAACAACACGAACGTGTCTACCTGGTCCCACCCCGGCTCAAATCGCGGCACCCGGATTGCACTGCTCAGCCGGGCCACCCGGTGCGTATACCCCGCCACCTCCCGGCAGCCCTGGACTACCGTGATGCCCAACTCGTCCTCCTCGTCCTTCAACGTCACCGTCCGCTCACGCGGTGTGTCCAATGACATCTGCCCCGATCGTTGATCCAGCACCGCCCCCGCGGAATTCAGCAGCACCGTCTTCGTCTCCAGCGTGTCAGAATTCGGATCCGCCGGCTCGCTCACCACGCTCGGACGGATCGGCCAAGTGGTCCAGCGCGTCGATCGCGCCGGCACCCAAAGCTCGCGAATGAACTGCTGGCTTGAATTAACTCTAATCCAGCACGCTACTTGCAGCCTTTCACTGTGGTCCGTCGGGTTCGTCACCCCGCACCGAAGCGTCCCCCAACGTCCGTCTGACTGAATCGGCACCCCGTGCGTCACCGCCGATGCCGCCAGCCGAGGCGAACCCGTCTGCCCCTCCGCCGCCGAAACGCCGACGTGCAGCCACCATGCGAACGCCGTCGTCGCCAAGATCACCGACAGACGCCGTGTCCTGATGTAACGCATCGTTAATGGGGTTCCCAGAGCCTTCGGATCGTCCCAGTGCCACGTAATCCCGCATCATAAGCCAACAACAAAGTCTCGCAAGTCCAATTCCGCCGCACGACGTCTGCCGCACCCCTGAAATCAGGTTATCGGACGACACCTCGCCAAGTCCCCAACCCCAACGTTAAAGGTTCCGCATCTGACTGACCGATCAGCAAGCTTAATAAACAGTTTCACGCTCCTGCTGCCGCCAGGCGCGTCGACACCGAACCTTTTAAAGAAACTACGATGCGGCACTTGACAAGCTCGCACCACCAAAGACAATGCTCGGCAAGTGTAGCCTAGGGCCCACAAGCAATGCTCAAGGACGAGCACCGATCGTGACCGCGGCTCGGAGCAGCCGGCTGAACCATCGGGTACGACAACTAAGGAGCGTCGAATGCCTCGATCAGGGGGCTCCACGACATTACTTGGATCTCCCGCGAGTCGAACTGTCTGACATGCCACCACTCCGTTGCGTTGACGGAGTCGCGATGTTTCAAGAAACACCCCGTTTGAAAATGTGCCCATCGGGTGGATGGGCTTCAGGGGACACGAACCAATCGGATTCCTTTATCAGGAGAGACGGTCCATGAAGAAGCTAACTCTGATGGCAATGGCCCTCACAGTATCACTGTGTAGCGCCGCAAACGCTGCGTCGGATCTCAGCGCTGAGGTCGAAGCCCTCAAAGCTCAGGTCAAACAGCAGCAGGTTGAACTGCAACAGTTGCGCGTTCAGTCCAGCAGCAGTTGGATGAACGAGCGTCGTTCACAAGAAGTCAAGGCTCTCGTCCAGCAGGTCCTGGCCGATGCCGACACCCGCGCCGCTCTCGCCGAAGGCGGGATGACCGCGGGGCACAACGGCGAAAACTTCTTCCTGGCCAGCGAAGACGGCAGCTTCCTGCTCAGAATCTCCGGCCAGATCCAGATTCGCCACACCTCCAACTTCCGTGATCGAAAGCCCTTCGACGCCGATGGCAACCCCGCCACCCTTGACGAAACTTCCTTCGTCTCCGACGCGGGACTCGCCGGCTTCGAAAACCGCCGCACCAAGATCAGGTTCGACGGACACATCGGAGGCCCCCGGGTCCATTACGTCGTACAACTCGCCGTCCAGCCCGACGACAACGAGGTCAACGGTGACATCATCACCATCGGCTACGACCTCACCGACAACCTCTACATCTGGGCTGGTGAGGACAAGGGTCCCTTCCTTCGTGAAGAAATCGTCAGCTCCTCCCGCCAGCTCGCCGCAGAACGCTCGCTCGTCAACGAAGTGTTCTCCCTCGGCGTCCAGCAGGGCGTCGGCCTCAACTGGCAGGCCCGTGAGGACATCCTCCTCAGCCTCATGATCAGTGACGGCGCCAACTCCGGCGAAGAAGACCGTCGCTCCAAGGCTTGGGACAGTGACCTCAACGACTTCGCGTTCACCGCGCGGCTCGATTGGACTTTCGAAGGTGACCCCGGTGAGGCCGCTGACTTCACTTCCGATCCCACCGATGAGTTGTTCATCCACGGTGGTGCCGCCGTCCATTACGAAGTCACCGAGACCGGCAACTACAACGGTCGCGCCGACCCCAACTCGGGCGCTCCCTACAACGACACATTCACCATGTGGACGTTGGACGCCGCCGTCGAGTACCAGGGATTCAATGCATTCATCGCCTTCGTGATGATGCACACCGATTTCGAAGGTGCCGGCTCCGCGCTACCCGCCGGTGCCAGTCGCCCCGACTTCGACCCATGGGGTCTCGTCGTCCAGGCTGGTTACAACATGGACATCGGCGACAACGGCACGCTTGAACCGTTCGTTCGCTGGGAACACCTCGACTTCGACTCCGTCGCTGAAACCGTGAACTCCGGCTACGACGACGAGATCGATCTCATTACCTTTGGCTTCAACTGGTATCACAAGAAGCACGCCTCCAAGTTCACCTTGGACGTCGTCTGGGCCCTGGACACCCTCCCCGGTGGTTCGCCCATCGCTAGCCCCGGCGGTCAGGCTCAGCTGCTCCGTGGCGTCAGCTCCGGCTTGGGTCTGCTCGGCGACGATCCGGATGAAGACGGTCAGATCGCACTGCGGGCCCAGTACCAGTTGCTGTTCTGATCCGATGATTTGAGAATTCCACCCCCTCGCCTCGCCACACGGCTCGGCGAGGATTTCCCGGCCGCCTCTCCCCCTGGGAGGCGGCCGGTTTTTTCTTGAACATCCAACCGTCATCATCCACGCCTACCGCGCATCAAAACAAAAACGCCGCACACCAATGCGGCGCTGCCAACATTCAATACCACAACCGGCGATTCATCCCCTCACACCCAGACACTCATGATCAACACGATCTCCTTGCCCGTCTTCACCGCCATCTCACCCACCGTCGTCGTCACAAACTTCACCTCGAGGTCCGCGTGAGCATCCAGCCATTCGTTGATCCGCTCATCAAGGTGCACCATCGCATCGTGATTCAACGACGCATGGAACGTCCGCACCCGGACCGCCCCCGTGCCGTCCGCGTTCGTCTGGCGCTGCCACTCATGTTCCTGCGCGTCCTCGCGCCCGAACGTGCGAATCTTGCTCGCTGCGCCGCCCGTCGCCTCGGCCGTCGGCTCGCTCAACTCGATCGCTTCGTCCTCGACCGTTTTGCCCAGATCGCCGATCGGAATCGCGTTCTCAAGATCTGCCATGACAGTCCTCCTCAAAATGGCGGCCCGGTCCGGGCCGCGAGGTTGGGTCACGTCCCGCGCAGCATACCGCCGCGACCGCCACTCGCCAACCGCCGCGCCCGCCACGTCGGCTCACACACCCGCGCCAACTCCCAGCACGTCTCCTGCCCGCACAGCTGCAGATCGACCACGCACCGGCCTTCCGTCCACAACCGTGACACATACGTCCCCGACGCCGCTCGCCTCACCCGACCGCGCCCTCCGCTGATTGCCCCCTCGTATCCCAGGTACACCCCACGGTGCGCCGGCAACGCCGTCAGCATCAACACCCCCGCCTCAGCCCAGTGCCGTGGCTCGCAGCTCACGCGGTACGCCCGCAGCCACCCCGCCGCCGCATCGCCCCCGTGCGACGGATCCGACAGCATCCAGTCAAAATGCGAGCCGCCCCGCATCACGTGATGCAGCACCACTGTCGCAAGCTCACGCATGATCGTTCACCATCGCGGTCGCCCCGCATCCTGCCGCTCACCCAAAGTGTAGCACGCCCATACGCCGCCCGTCCGCCCCGCGAACGCCCCGCCTTGCCCCGCCCCCGCCCCAGACGTATCTTGGATCCATCACACGCCGGAGCGCGCCAACCATGATCCCCAGACGTCCAATCATCTCCACCGCCCTGCTCGGCGTCCTGTTCGCCGCACTCACCGGCTGCGTCACCGAAACCCGTAGCGACTGGCGTCGCCTCGAAGCCCACCGCGCCTACCACGCCGGCGACATCCCCACCGCACGCGACTACTTCGCCGCCTGCGTCAACGAACAGGCCACCGACTGGAAAAGCCAATACTTCCTCGGCCGCATCGCCCTCGAAACCGGCGACCTCCACACCGCCCGCCGTCACCTCGACTTGGCCTACACCCTCCGCCGAGCCAACACCGAAGAACTCAGCTACCAACCCGAACCCCTCAGACCCATCAATCCCGATCTCGATCAACCCCGTTGGCCCACGCTGCCCCAGATCATTGACCTCCTCGCCGAAGTCATCTACCAGCAGGACGATACCGTCCGCCTCAACGAGTTCCTCAATAGCGTCGCCCAACGATCCGGCAACCCCAACGATTACATCCGCCTCGGCCGATTCCTCCAGCGGTCCGGCGATCCCGATTCCGCCGTCACCGCCCTCAACAAGGCCGTCCTCCTCGCACCCGTCGACGATCGCCGCCCCTATCTCGCCCTCGCGGACTTCTACGAAGACATCGGACTCGCCTCCGAGGCCCAGATCGCCCTCAGGCGCGCCTACGGCATCCGACCCGACGACAAACTCGCCGATCGCCTCCGGTCCCACGGCATCGTCCCCGGCCCAACCGCCGCCCTCCCCATTGATCGCTGACCGACCCCCGGATACCCTCCTGTCCCAATATTCCCTTGTCCTCGCACATGTTGTCGGCCCTGTCATCCCCGCAATCAACCAAATTGCGCCGGGCAACACGGCAAGAGCCGCACCGTCCAGTCAACCGGATCAAAGCAGATCGCCGCCCTCCGCCCGCGCCGCCCCCGGCCCGCCCCGACGACCGCCGACTGACCACGGCCACCATGCCCCGCCCTCCAAAAGAAATTCTGATTTCTCACGCCCACCAACGCGCACGGCCGATAAGCGATGTATAATGCGCTCGACTACGTGGCCAACCGAATACGCTTCCCACACCGGTTCGGCCGATCGGGGGTCTACCATGGAACGGGCGTCCGACATCACGTCCGAAGCGCACGCCAGGCTCTACGAAGTGATTCAACAACACGGCGACGCCATCAGTTCAGCCGAACTACGCTACTGCGTCCCCCGTCTGGTGAACCTGTTGTACGATTCTCACGACCATCTTGTCGATGATCTCACGCCCAGCGTGAGACTGCTCGTCGCCGAGCATTGTGACTGCGATGAGGGCGGCGACGCCCCCATCCATCACGCCGACAAGCTCGACGTGATCGTACGACACATCACCAGGGCCCTCGAGGACCTCCGCTCCGCCCTGCACAAACGCGGCCAGTGGTCACAGGTCCCCGTCCCGCCGCAGTTGTTCGGCTGACCGCGTCCCGACCGCCCCTGCCCTTCACTTCAACCCCTCCGCCCTCTATCGTTGTCCCCGCGCCGTCCGCCTGCCACCTCCCCCGAGCCCCAATCGCGCCCATCGCCAACCCGCGGCGACTTGACACGCCCCGCCACACGTCTATCATTCCATCCGGATTAACGGATGGATTGATATGCCCGCCGCCGCAGCAGCCCCGATTCACCAGTGGATGTCCGCCCTCGCCGACACCACCCGCACCCGCGCCCTGCGCCTCCTCCAGCAGCACGAACTCACCGTCGCCGAGCTTTGCAGCGTCCTGCAACTGCCCCAATCCACCGTCAGCCGCCATCTCAAAGTCCTCGCCGACGAACGATGGGTCGATTCACGCCGCGACGGCACCAGCCGGCTCTACCGCCTCGCCCTCGACACCCTCGACCCCGCCGCCCGCCGCCTCTGGACCCTCATCAAAGAACAAACCGAGAACGCAAACCATAGCAGTGGGGGGGCCAACGGTTCCAAACGCCCCCGCAAAACCAACGCGCGCGATCCCAAACCCGGGCTCCGGGGCGCCGCCAACTCCTGGGGCGGCGACGATCGGCGACTCGCCCGTGTCCTCGCACGACGTCAGACCCGATCCCAGGCCTTCTTCGCCTCCGCCGCCGGGCAATGGGACAAACTCCGCGCCGAACTCTTCGGCGACCGCTTCGACCTCTGGGCATTGATCACCCTCCTCGACCGCGACTGGATCGTCGGCGACCTCGGCTGCGGCACCGGGCAACTCTCCGAAGCCCTCGCCCCCTTCGTCCGGCACGTCATCGCCGTCGACGCCTCCGCCCCCATGCTCACCGCCGCCCGCAAGCGACTCCGCCACACCACCAACACCGAAACCCGCAAGGGCCAACTC
>NYZD01000109.1 GCA_002685935.1 Planctomycetaceae bacterium
AGTCAGTGTTGGATCACGTGACGGCCTCGGACGCCGCCAACTGCTTTAGACATTGCGGCTATACGCTACACGTGGAATAGATGCGCGCTAAGGTGAAGTTTATCGCCTACCAGATCGACTCGCTCGTCGTCCGCACCGACGGCCGCGGCCGATAGCCCTCCACCCGTCCCCGCCCCATCACGTCCCGTCCCCCAGCATCCCCCGCAGCGCCGGGCTCAGGTAAACCGTCTCCAGATCACCCAGCTCCGGCATCTGGTCGGCGATCTTTTGAATCTGTTCCGCCGGATCCCCCTGCGTATCGATGAACACCACCCACCGCTGCTTGATCCGAGCCAGCCCCCCGCCGTCACCGCCCATCGGCTGACGCTGCACCGCCGCCCCCAGCCGCTCGGCCGCCTCCGCCAACTCGTCCAGCAGCCCCTGTGCGTCCGTCATCATCTCGAATCAAAGCCCCACAACCGTTTGGTCGATAACACCAGTTGACCTCATCTTCCGCGGATTCCCGAAGTTACCCATGGCCAAAAGCCCAGACCAACTCGATCTCGCCGATAACCTGCTCACCGATCTGGAATCCATCGAAGCCCGCCTCACCCAACTCCAGCAGGGCCTCACCCGATCCCATCGCCTGGCCACCCTCGGCACCATGGCCACCATCATCGCCCACGAGTTCAACAACATTCTCACCCCCGTCATCAGTTATTGCCAGCTCGCCCTCGCGGCCAACGAGCCGGTCCCCGATCTCTATCGCAAAGCCGTCGAAAAATCACTCAAAGGCGCCGAGCGCGCCGCCGCCATCAGCTCCTCCATGCTCGGCTTCGCCCGCGAGGCCGACGGCTCGCCCGTCTGCTGCGTCCGTGAGGTCATCGACGAAGTGTTCAGTTGCCTCGCCCGCGAACCGGAAAAGGACGGCATCCAGCTCACCATCAACGTCCCCGACGACTGCTGGGTCCGCATCCCCCCCATCGCCCTCCAACAGGTCCTGCTCAACCTCGTGCTCAACGCACGCCAGGCAATGCGCAAACAGCGCGGCAAGCTCCTGCTCCACGCCGAACCCCAGGGCGACCTCGTCCGCCTCATCGTCGCCGACACCGGCCCCGGCATCCCCCCCGAACTGATCGAGCAGATCTTCGAGCCCTTCGTCTCCAAGCGCGACCCCGCTCCCGGCGACGCCCCCGGCAACGGACTGGGACTCACCGTCTGCCGCGACCTCATCCACGGCGCGCACGGCACCATCACCGTCGACTCCCCCCCCGACCATGGCGCCACCTTCACCATCTGCCTCCACCCCGCCGACCCCCCCGACGAAGCCGCCGCCGCCTGACCACCACCATCATCGCAGCGCACATCCAATAGCCGCGCGCGGCAACCCGCCGTCCGCTTGCCCATGATCAACGAGCAAGCCACTCGTGTAATGTCGCATCCCCAGCTAACATCATCCCCATGATCTTCGACCGCCTCGACATCCACCACGTCGCCATGCCCCTCATACAGCCCTGGCGCACCAGCTATGGCGAAGATGCTGACATCCACGCCGTCCTCGTCAAGTTCACCTCGGGCAATCACGTCGCCTGGTCCGAATCTTCGCCCCTGTTCGCCCCGACTTACCTCACCGAATCCGCCGGCGGCGCATTCTATCACATCGCCCACATCATCGGCCCCCACGTCGTCGGCAAAAACTACGACACCGCCGACGACCTCAACCAGCAACTCGCCCTCTTCAAAGGAAACCCCTTCACCAAAGCCGCCGTCGAGATCGGCTTCTGGACGCTGCAATCCAAAATCACCCACACCTCCCTGCACCAACTGCTCGGCGGCGAAACCCGCGAAGTCCAGGCCGGCGCCGACTTCGGCATCGAGGATTCCATCGATATCCTCCTGGCCCGAATCCAATCCGCCGTCGACGCTGGCTTCCCCCGCGTCAAACTCAAAGCCACGCACGGCTGGGACGTCGACATGCTCCACGCCGTCCGCGCCGCTTTCCCCGATCTGGTCGTCCACATCGATTGCAACAGCGGCTACACCCTCGACCACCTGCCCACCTTCAAAAAGATCGACGCCTTCAACCTCGCCTTCATCGAACAACCCCTGCGCTACGACGACCTGCTCGACCACGCCCAGCTCGCCAAACAGATCGACACGCCCATCTGCCTCGACGAATCCATCACGTCCGTCCGCGCCGTCGAACAGGCCCTGCAGATTGGCGCCGCCCAATACATCAACATCAAGCCCGGCCGCGTGGGCGGCCTCGCCAACGCCGTCGCCATCCACGATCGCTGCCGGGACGCCGGCGTCCCCGTCTGGATCGGCGGCATGCTCGAATCCGCCCTCGGCGCCGCCATCTGCGTCGAGCTCGCCACCCTCCCCAACGTCACCTACCCCTCCGACCTCTTCCCCTCCTCTCGCTTCTACCACCACGACCTCTCCCAACCCGAGAACCACCTCACCGACCGCAACACCTTCCGCCCCTTCACCGAAGGCCTCCCCCAACCCGACCCCGCACGCCTCAAAGCCTGCACCGTCGAATCCGCCACCGTCACGCCGTAGCGCCATTCGTCTTCAACGCAATGCCACCCCCAGCCCCGCGCCCCAAAATAGCCGCCGGAGACATCCCGCGGTTCCCTGCCCGTCACCTCAAGTAATCCCGACTATTTCCTTGTGTCCTTCTCACTCCGCTCCGCTCCGCCGCCAATAAATCCCTCCCCTCTGCTTCGTGCCCTTCTCCGCGCTTTGTGACCTTCGTGCAAAATCCCTTCCCTTTCCTTCCTACTCCAAAAACCCCTCGAACTCGATATCCGCCTTCTCGCGCATCAGCTTCAGATCGTTCGCGATCGAAATGAACGAAAACCCCTCCGCGATCCGCTGTTTCGCGATCGCGCCGCTGTTCACCGGAATCCCGCATGGCTTGCCCGCCGCCGCACACCCTTCACGGAAATCCGCCAGCGCCTTTTCATGGGCGTCGCTGCCCATCGCCGCGCCCATCGACCGCGACAGATCGTTGGGCCCAAGGAAACCAATATCCACGTCCGGGATCTCCGCAATCGCCTGCGCGTTGCCGATCCCCTCCATGTCCTCGATCTGCGGAATGCACAGCACCCGATCGTTGAACACGTTGTAATACTCATTCGTATCGCCCAGCGTGATGCAACGCGACGTCCCCACCGACCGCGTCCCCCGAGGCGGATAGCGCGTCGCGCTCGCAAACGTCGCCGCCTGCTCCGGCGTGCTCACGTGCGGAATCACCACCCCCCACGCCCCCGCATCCAGCAGCCGCGAGATCGTGCTCACATCATGATCCCACGCCCGCACCAGCGGAATCGCGCCCCGCGCCTCGATCGCCCGAAACGTGTGCGCCGTCAGATTCATATCAAACGGCGTGTGCTCGCAATCCACCGTCATCCACGGCACGCCGATTCCCCCCAACACCTCCGCCGCCAGCGGCGACCCCAGATTCAACCACCCCCCCACCGAAGCCTTCCCCGCCGCCAACGTCGTCTTGATCGGATTTTCCTTGATCATCGTATTCGCTTCCCGCGCCATCGCGCCCATAGTGATGTCAAACAACCCAAAACAGCCCCCCAGTCTACGCCGAATCGCGACCGATGCGAAGCGGTACCGCCCCGCCGCGCCGATGCATCCGCGCCGCTCAACCTGCACTGCGCCCCAAGCCCTACAATGCCGCGTCAGGCCGGAAGCCAGTCACAGCTTCATGGATTGAAACACAGAGGAGACTCAAGGATAACAACGACACCCTCAGCGCCCATGCGAGGTAGCCACACCATGATGCCACTTGCAATGACCACTGCCGTCCAAGCGCTCGGAATCGTAGCGGACGGATAAGCGCCACCGAAGCGCACGGTCCGTTCTCTCAGGGCTCTGGGAATACTCCATCGTAACCATCGAATGCGCGACCACTTGTTGATCTTGGAAGACTCTGATGTGCGATACCAGCGCTTTACGGAAGTCCTGCGCGCCTCACAGATTGAACTTGTCTCCGCCCGGGCGAACACGTCATCCGCATTCATTGCGAAGTTCCAGCAGTACCGTCAACAGATAGCGATCATCTCTTTGGATCACGATCTCTTCGAGGGCATTCCTGCCAGTGTTGACGCCGGCGACGGTCGTGACGTCAGCTCCTATCTGGCACAACGGGAGCCGGAATGCCCCGTCATTGTTCATTCGAGCAATGCCCACGCAGCTTCGTCAATGACGTACCAACTCCGCGACGCAGGATGGAACGTGGCCCGCGTGCCTCCGATCGGCGACAATTGGATCGTCGACGATTGGTCGCCGGTCCTCCTGCGGTTAGCTGAATGAGCAAGCTGCAAAAAGGGCGTTCACGGTGGCCATCGACCATGGGTATTTGCTGAGACCGCCATACGCACGGACCGCGCATTGAAGTACGCCCCCCTCATCCGCGAACACCCCGACAAGAACCGCTGCGACATCTCGCCGCTTCTCGCCGACGCCGTCGCCTTCAATCAGCTCATCCGCGACCTCGCCGCCCCCTTCCGCGATCGGCCCGTCACCAAAGTCGTCGCCCTCGACGCGCTCGGCTTCATCCTCGCCGGCGCCGTCGCGACGCACCTGAACGTCGGCGTCGCCCTGCTCCGCAAGCCCGGTAAGGTCGCCTGGCACGCCGACTCCGAATCCTTCACCGACTACAACCATCAGCAAAACCATTTCGAACTCGTCACCGACTCACTCAACAACCACGACGCCGTCCTCATCGTCGACGACTGGGCCGAGACCGGTGGCCAACTCCGCGCCGCGATCGACCTCATCGAACGACACCACGCCCAAATCCTCGGCATCGCCATGATCCACATCGAACCGACCGTCCGCGCCGACCCCGCCTTCGCCAAGTACCATCTCCACGCCGCCATCGACTATTGATCGATCGTCCGCGCCGCGCAAGCTCACATCAACGGACATCCGCCACACCCCCCTTCCCCTTCGCCGACCCCGCGCCCCAACCGCTATACTCCCTGAGCACCGATCACCTCGACCCGCGCGGAGCCCATCGTTGGCCGCCCCCAGACCCCGACGCCCGATCACCTCACTGCTGCAGGCCTCCTAGTTGCCGTACGTCATCGCATGCGCCCTCACGGCGATCTACCTCGTGATCATCCTCCCGCCCGTCGCCGCCGTCCTGATAGACATGGACCTCGGCATCCAACTGGCCATGGCCACCCAGATCTCGCTCGGCCGACACCCCTTCGTCGATTACAGCACCGGCGTCTACCTTCCCGTCGCCGGCGGCAACGTCATGCCCGCAATCTAAGCCACCAGGAAGGCCAACGACCATGCAGATCCTCGACTACCGCAACGCCTTCGCCACCAGCACCGCCGCCGTCGACGGTGTTGAAGTCAATACCTGCCGCGCGCAGATCCTCGCCGCCTGCACGCTCAACCATCAACCCACCGGCCGATCGGATGCGTTCTACCTCGGCAAGGAGTGCATCGGCGAGCACATGTACAAGGACATCGGCATCGCCCAGGACCCGACCTCCGAGGTGTGCATCATCTTCAACGAAACCGAATCGTCCTCTTTGAAGAAGTTCGCCAATCACCGGCGCGATGTCATTCAGCCCCTCGCCGTCAACGTCGCGCTGGAAACCTTCGCCGGCTTCAACGCCTACTGGACCGACCTGCGGTTCAAGCTCCCGCGGACCGACGCGAGCCCGCTCGCCACGCCCGATCAGATCATCACCGCGACGCTCGACGGGCAGCCTCTCGTCGGCCGAACCACGCTCACCGATCCCGCGGGCGATTGGCGAGCCGTGCTCGAATACCCCATCGCCTACATGAACGTCCACCCGCCCGAAAACAAATTCCAGGTCGACGTCGGCCCGATCCTCTATCCCGATTTCAATTCGACCGCCGAGAAGCTGATCGGACGACTCCAACTCGCCTACGTGCTCTACAATCAGTTGGACGCCGTCGAGTTCGCCGTCCGCGTCCCCACCCCCGCCGCCGACGGGCAATCCGCGATGAGCCTGCACTACGCCCAAATCGTCAAGACCGCGGCCCGCTGCGAACTGTTCGCCCTAGCCGGCTGATCGTTCGAGCGGCTGCTCCATAGTTGAGCCGCCCCCCTTCCCCCTGCGGACCGCACGCCGTTTCGGCCGTATACTCATCAAGAGCGTCAACACTCGGTGATGTGGAGCCGCGAACATCCTCAACGGGGCCGATCACATGTCCATCGTGAAACGCATCTTCATCATCCTGGTCACCCTCGCCTGCGGGACGTTCTTCTTCACCTGTCTGATGCACATGGCGATATGGGAATCCGGTGCCATCGTGGGGTCCATCATCCTCGCTGTGTGGGGGATGGTCCCGTTGGTCCTGTTCATCATGGTGCCCGACGGGCTCAGTTCATCCCGGATCTTCGCCGCGGTTCACCTGCTCCTTTTCCTCGCCCTGACCGCAGTCATGGTCTACATGGCATACGATCTGACCTACGTCCACATCGATGCCCTCAACTCCATTGGATTCATCACCGTGCCCTTCCTTGCCATCATCCCGTATGCCGCCTTCTATGCCCTGTCCATTCTGATCCATTCCCTGACCCACCGAGCCGCCGACGCCGAACTCACAACCCACGAGCCGCTCGGCCTCCGTTCCCGCTGACCCTGCCGCCCGCCGGGACGCTCATTCAAGTCGACCTGGAATGAACGCGACACTGCGCGCCACATCCCACGCCCTGCCCTTCACCGCCCTTGGCCTGATCGTCCTCTGCTGGGCCGAACTGGGATACCGCTTCCATCTGTACCACCATCTCTACGACGCGGCGCCGTTCATGAATCACGTCGCAGACCACTACTTCCACAAGATGTACACCTTCGTCGCCTTCACGATGCTGTTATCCATCGCCGGCATCGTGTTCGCCGTGTATCGGCCATCCCGCCTCCGAGCCCTCATCTGCGCAGGTGCCATCGCCCTCGCCGTCGGATACATCATCACACTCGCCGATGCCCACCAGAGAAACATCATCGTGACCTACCACCAGTGGGCCGAAGTATACGGACCGTAGATCACCCCATCACCGATGCGCCCCCCGCAAAGCCGCCCTTGACATCTCCCCCCGCCCACGCGACGTTATCTGGCTCGAAAATCGTTGAACATCGAGCTATGAGACACCCTCTCGCGCCCGCGCAACCCGCCGCCCGCCGCACCGCCTACCCAGGCGCATCTCGCAAAGGCCCACACCCATGAATCAGCTCCAACGTTACCTCTTCATCGCCGCGATCGGCATCACCCTCGCCCCCGCCTGCTCCACCGCCGTCGTCCCGCTCTCCGAAGCCGACGTCGCGCGCGTTGAAGCCGTCGAAGACGAAGTCAGGGCCGAGGGTCGCCTAATGTTGGCGTCGGCCACTACTGGGGGTCGCCCAACCGCGCTCCCCACCCTCATCGTCGCCGAAGGCGAAAAGTTCAACGTCCGCGATTCCCGCGGCTGGAAGCTCACGCCCCAGGATGAAAGTTGGGCCAGCCACAGCTACGGCGGCATGTGGTCCACCCACGGCGCCCTGATCGGCGCACCGGCTAACAGCAGTCGTTCCGTCGCCACCCAGACCGTCGACGTCCCCGCCGCCGGCCTCTACCGCGTGTGGAGCAAGTATCAGTCCATGCCGTACTTCGCCTACGACCACAAAGTTGAAATCATTCAAAACGGCAAAAAGGTCTACTCCCACGTGTACGGCAAGATCGATGCCCCGCGCTTCTACAGCTTCGCCGGTGCTTACAAATCTCAACCCATCGCCCAATGCTGGTGGCCGTGGGGCGTCGATCACGATGCCGCCGAAGCCCCCAATCAAGCCGCCCAACTCGAAGCCGGCCCCGCCGAGATCCGCCTCGTCACCGTCGCCTCCAAGGGCCGCTCCGCCGACCGCATGGTCGACTTCATCCTCCTGACCAGCAATCTGACCAACGACTACATCGGCTACCAACCCTACCGCGCCGGCAGCCCCTTCACCTACGAAGCCCTCTCCGTCACCCAGCTCTACATGCGCTTCAAGAACAATACCGCCGAGACCGCCACCCTCAACGTCCACAAACGAATCGGCCACTATCAGCCGATCTACAGCGGCTGGAGCATCGACCTGCCCGAAACCGCCGAGCCCGGCCAATGGAGCAACTGGTACAACATCGGCCCGCACCTCAACCTCCTGCACGATGAGCCGCTGCACCTCACGCTCCAGGGCGCCGCCGAGATCCCCGTCCAGTTCGCACTCGACCCCGACGGTCAGCAGATCGTCGGCGACGTCATCGCCGAGTCCGGCAACCACCAGAACGGCGTCGTCATTCCCATGACCATCACCTGGAACCGCAACGCCGAGATCAAAACATCCTTTCAGCACGCCAAGGAAATCGTTCACTCAATCCGCAACGACTGGCGCACCGCGAACAACGGCCAAAAACCCCAACACCTCGCCTACTTCGGACACGCCGGCCCCCCCGAACTCAAAGACGCGCTCGGCTACAACACCCTCCTGTCCGATGATTACGACCACCTGCCCGTCCACGGCTACCACACACACAGACGTACCAAAGAGGGCCTCAAAGACCTCTACGACAACTCCCCCAACCCTTCCGCCCATCGCGTCATCAGCTTCGGCGATGAGATCGGCCTCGGCAGCATCGACTACAACGACCCCGAAATGCAATCCGGCTTTGTCGCCTGGCTCATCGATAATGGCATCACCAGCGCCGACCTCGGCATGTCCGTCGACGACGCCACACTCACCCGCGACGGCGACCCCCGCCTCGCCTGGTACTCCAATCTCTTCAACGAAGAAACCACCTTCGCACAGTTCGCCGAAGAAACCAGATACGCCGAAGAACTCTTCGGACCCCAGGTCTTCACCGGCGCCAACTACTCCCCCCATCACCTCGCCCTGTGCTACGGCCCCGTCTTCCAGTGGGTCGACCTGTTCAAGCACCGCGGCATGAGCATGTTCTGGTCAGAGGACTACATCTTCTCCATTCCCGAAGCCCCGCAGATCCTCTCCTGGATGATGGCCACCGCGCGCAGCGGCGTGAAGTATCACGACATGCCCATTCACATGTACATCATGCCTCACGCCCCCGCCCAGGCGCCCGAATACCTCCGGCGCAACCTCGTGTTCGCCATCGGCGCCGGCGCCGATCACATCGACAGCTTCCTCGTCGGACCCATGGGCACCGCCACCGAAAACTTCGTGTCATGGACTTACCCCCAGCAGTTCCGTGTCCTGCACGAATCCATCTTCGACTCCGCCGAGGCCGAACAGTTCATTCCCGACGGCAAGATGCGCCCCGCGAAGGTCGCGGTCGTCATCTCCAAAGCCACCGACTACAACGAATCCCGTGTCTTTATTCCCGGGTCCGAAGATCCCTTCGGCCGTCAATGCGACAACACCCCCGAACAACTCAATCAGATCATCTGCCGCAAGGATCAGCAGATGCTCTACCTCGCGCTCCGTCACGCTCAGGTCGGCGTCGATCTGATCACCGAAGATGACATCGTCGATCTCGACGCCCTCGAAAACTACGAAGCTGTCTACTTCGCCGGCGAATGGATCGACCACCGCATCGTCCCCCTGCTCGATCAGTGGGTGCAGCGCGGCGGCGTCCTCTACGCCACCGCCGGGCTCGGCCGCTTCAATGAATACAACGAAACCGACCCCGCCCTGTTCACGCTGCTGGGCCTCCGCGATGTCCAGACCGAAAAGAACATCGCCATCATCCGCACGCTGCTTGAGTTGCCCCTCGTCGACCCGATCGACACCATCCACATGGACGGCAAGACGATTCCCGCCGTCGGCATGCGCCAGCGCCTCACCCCCGACACCGCACGCGTCATCGCCAGGTGGTCCGACGGATCCCCCGCCGCCACTGAGCGCCGCCACGGCCGGGGCCGCGCCATCGCCGTCGGCACCCTCATCGGCAATTCCTACATGAAATCCGCCCTGCGCCCCGTCCCCTTCGCACGCGGCGGCAACAAGGAACTCTACAATCCCACCGACTTCAACCTCGCCGCCACGAAACTGGCGCAGCTCGGCGTCACCCGCGCCAACATCGACAAGCAGGTCGTCTGCTCCAACCCCCACGTCGAAGCCAACGTGATCGACTCACCCCGGGGCACGTTGATCACCCTGACGAACTGGACCAACGATCCGCGCATCGACGGCCTCACCATTAAGATCAAACTCCCGTTCAAGCCCCAATACGCTCGCTCCGTCGAGCAACAGGGCAACGTCTCGATCCAATACCGTAACGCCGTCGCGACGATCACCACCGACCTGACCGAAGCCGATTACATCCTGTTGCCCAAGTGATCCACGACAACTCATGATGACCTCACGCGAGCGCCGCATCCGCATGCGGCGCTTTTTCATGCGCCCGCGCCACCGTGTCTGCTAGAATGTGTGATCGAGGGCACAAAAAAATGACGCCGCCCATTTCGCAGTCCAACATCGAACTGAAGATCAACTGTCGTGGCCTCGTCGTCGACGGGTGGACCGTTCGCCATGTCTCTCCCGTGGATGAGGACGACTCCGGCTGGCGATTGCAGGCCGTGCTCCGCAACGATTCCGGTAAGACACTGGAAAACGTAGACTGCGACCTGCGCTATTACGATGTGGAAGACAAGTTCCTCGGACTCGACGACGGCATGGTGTTCATCTCCGATATGGATGCCGGGCGCGACGAAGCGGTCAGCATCGATCTGAACGTCCCCGATCGCACACACCACGCGGCCTTCGCCGTGCGCGGATCACGCAAGAGCCCTTTCGACGTCAACAGCTCGCTCGCCCTGACCGTCCTCCTGTTGTTCATCGTCTACATCGTCGCGAATCACGTGCTCTGACGCCCACCCGGCCTTTATGCGCATCCTCCACCTCATCACGCGATTGATCCTCGGCGGCGCACAGGAAAACACCCTCCTGTCCTGCGCCGGTCAAGTCGAACACGGCCACGATGTCACCCTCGCCTACGGCCCCATCTACGGCCCCGAAGGGTCACTCCACGAAACCGCGCAGACCACGGGCGCCCACCTCGTCGAACTGCCCGATATGATCCGAGCCGTCCACCCCTGGCGCGACCTGAAGTGTTACCGCCAATGCAAACAGCTCATCCGGGAACTCAAGCCCGACGTCGTGCACACCCACACCGCCAAGGCCGGCATCGTCGGCCGCGCCGCCGCACACGCCATGCGCGTCCCCCGGATCGTCCACACCATCCACGGCCTGCCCTTCCACGCGCACCAGTCGAAAATCATTCACGCCATCTACGTCGCCGCCGAACGCTACTGCGCCAGGCGCTGCCATCGCATCGTGTCCGTCGCCGATTCGATGACCGAGCAGGCCCTCGCCGCGGGCATCGGTCATCCCGATCAGTTCCAAACCGTCTACAGCGGCATGGACGTCGAGCCGTACCTAAGCGCCCGGGACGATCGCGGTGCGACGCGCGACGAACTCGGCCTCGCCCATGATGACCGGGTCATCGGCACCGTCGCGCGACTCGCCGAACTCAAAGGCCACGACGATCTGCTCGATGGCCTGGCCCCCCGCCTGAAGCGCGACCCGCCACTCAAGCTGCTCTGGGTCGGCGATGGCTGGTGGCGCGAGCGCCTCACCCGGCGCGCCCGTGAGTTGGGCCTGCTCGATCGGATCGTCATGACCGGCCTCGTGCCCCCCGCCGACGTCCCGCGCATGATGCGCGCCATGGACCTGCTCGTGCACCCGTCCTACCACGAGGGACTGCCGCGCACCCTCCCCCAGGCCCTGCTGAGCGGCGTCCCCGTGGTCGCCTACGACACCGACGGCAGCGGCGAAGTCTGTCGCGACGGCCAAACCGGCAAGCTCGCGCCGACCGGCGACGCCCGAGCGCTCGCCGACACCGTGGAATGGATGATCGATCACCCCGACGAGCGCCGGGCCATGGCGCGGCGCGGCCGCGACTTCTGCGCCGCGCGTTTCGATCACCGTCAGATGATCCGACAACTGCAAACGATTTACGAAGCGGGGGCGCCGGCTGCATCCTAGCGCTGCGCAGCCGCCCGCGCCCGCCGGTACACTGAATCACGTCATGCCGCTCGACTTACAATCCGCCCAACGTCTGCTGGTGTACGGCGGCAGTTTCGATCCGCCCCACCGCGCCCATGTCGCCCTGCCCATGCGCGCCGCCGACGCCGTCCACGCCGACGGGGTCCTCTATGTCCCCGCCGGTCGACCTCCGCACAAGTCCGGGCGCGACCTCGCGCCCGCCCGCCACCGGCTGACCATGCTGCAACTGGCGCTGATCGACGAGCCCCGCGCCGCGATCAGCGAGTTCGAAGTCAACAATTCCGATACCAGTTTTACGCTTAACACGCTCCAACACCTGCGCCGGCAGTTGGGCGACGACGTCGAGCTGCGCCTGCTGATGGGCGCGGACATGGCCGCGTCGTTCTACACCTGGCATCGCCCCCACGAGATCCTCGCGCTCGTCGAGCCGCTGGTCATGTTGCGCCCCCCGATGGACACCGACGATTTCCTGTCGCAGATGCCCGATCACCTCAGCCCCGCCGATCGTCAGGCGTGGCGCGCCCGGGTCATCGCCCTGCCGTCCATGGCCATCTCTTCGACGGCGATCCGCCGCGAACTGGACAAATCCGCGCCTGATTTTAAGATTGTTGAGCAAATGCTGAATCCAACCGTGTTTAAGTATATTCAGGATCATCAGCTATACCAGACAGGCCGATAACCCCCGCCGCGCCCCTGCGTGCCCCATTTCCGGGCCTTAACCGACGTTACTACTTGTCCGATGGAAGTTTAGGACTGGAATCACGTCGGCAATTGGCGGGATGGAGGGCCGTGCATGCGGGTTGCCCGTTGGCTGAGATCAACCGTGGGTCAGTTGGTGGCCGTGTTCGCGTTGGCGGCCGTCATCTGGTGCGCGGTGGTCCTGGTCGTGGACTATCGATCCACCGTCGACACGCTGGTCGCCGCCAGCAACCCCGAGCATGTGCTCGGCGGCGAGTCCGATGCCCTGGCCTGGCGTCACGCGATTCAGCAGGTGAGTCTGACCATCGCCGCCGCGATCACGATCACCGTCCTGGCCACCTTCTTGATGCGACAGCGATTTCTGATGCCGCTGCGCCGCCTGCGCCGCACCATTGAACGCGGCGCCGACGTCAACGACATCTCCATCGTCGAACATTCGCAGCACGATGTGGAGTTGACGCGGTTGACCAATCAGATCGCGGCCATCATCGAACAGCGCGATCAATCGCAACTCGATCTGGATCGGTCTCAACTGTCTCTGGAACAACTCTACCAGTTCGCCCCCGCCGCGATCGTCAGCATCGGACCGGACGGCGCCATCGTCGCAGCCAATCGGCGCGCCGCGGAGTTGCTTGGCGCCGGCGTCGAACGGGACATGACCGGCGCGGCCCTGCTGGACTGGATTCGCGACGAGGATCGCGGCAGATTCCGACAGTCCATCGATCGCCTCGACCTCGAACGGCAGTGTCAGGCCGACTTTCGCATGCAGCTTGGCGACGAAGTGCGCGATGTTTCGCTGGCCTTGGCCGGCCTTTACGACGAGCACCACGCGCTGACCCAGGTGCGCATCTGCATGACCGATGTGTCGGAGTCCCGGCAATTGATTCGCCAGATCTCCGATCAACAGCGACTGATGGATCTGGTGATCAATCACATGTCCGACGCGATCCTGCTGATCGGCGCCGACGGCCTCATCATTACCGCCAATCAAAGCCTGTGCGGCTTGCTCCACATGCGTGTCGAATCACTGATCGGACAGCCATACAACCCGTCGGCGTTCTGGACGTCGCTGGACCTGCTCGACGCCCCGCCGTCTCTGCAGCATCTCGATGAAATCGCCGCCGACCTGACGCAGCGCTGTCACGAACGATTCGATGCGCGTGACGGCACCTATCGATTCCAGATCGCGCCGGTGCGGGATCAGATCGGCGAAGCGGTGGCGCAGTTGTGGGTCGTTCAGGACGTCACCGCCGACGTGCGCAGCCGGCAGATGCTTGATCAACAGGCCGAGCAACTGCAGGTGATGGACCAGATCGGTCGGCAGTTGCATCACGTGGATGGCATTGATGATCTGCTGATGCGGTCGGTCAAGGGCCTGCACGAGGTGATGGGAGTGGAGTGCGTGGGTCTGTGCCTGCGCATGCGGGATGACCAGCGGCGCAATCGTCAGATCATTCATGACGGCAGCGATCAGATGCTGATGGAGGCCGGTTCCTTGTTGTCCCGGGCGATTGCCAAGCGGATCATGCCACAGGTGCTGCAGCGCGGTCAGACGATGCTGTGGACGGAACTCGACAACGCCTCGCCGTGGCAGGCGGTGTTGCAGCGGGCGAGTCTGGACACGATGGCGGCAACGGTGTTGTTCAGTCGCACGGGGGCTGAAGGGATGTTCTGGATCGCGCGGCGGGGTGGCGAGACGATCACGCCGCATCAGCGATTCCTGCTTGAAGCGATGGCCCCGATACTATCGAGCGCGATGGAGAACGCGCAGCTTCGCGACCTGATGCGGCAATTGCAGTTGACCGATCCGGTGACGGAACTGCCGAACTTCCATCAGTTTGAGTTGTTGCTTCACCAACGAGGCCGCGACCTCGGCAGCGCGTGGGTGCTGGTGTTGATCGACGTGATGCTTCTGCGTGACGCGGCGGGTGCGTCCGACACGTTTGCGTTGAACCGTCAGGCGCGACGGACGGCGGAGCAGCTTCGGACCATCTGCCGCACCACGGATGAACTGGCGCGCATCGACGATTCCAAATTCGCACTGCTGTGCCCGAACTGCACCGCCGAGGAAGGCATCGGGCTGGTCGACCGGCTGCGCGGCTCTCTGGCGGCACTGGCGGTTGACACGGCGCCGGGAGCCGAGGCGGGCACGGCCTGCGCCATTGGGTCGGCTTGCTATCCCGACGATGATGACGATCCGAATCTGTTGATGCATTTGGCCTGGCAGCGGATGCATCAGGCGATGATGGAAGCGAACGAGCAGGTCGCGAGCGTGTCCTCGACCGGGGCGTGATCGTGTCGCGGAGCCTGGGCCGGCGGATGGCCATTCGATCCGGCCAGGACCGTGTCCGGTTGAAGACGATCACATCCTGGGTCACACTGCGGAAATGGAGTTGATGGATCATCCTCGTGGCGGGTACCGGTTTCTGACCGGCATTGCGCCGTATTCTTGCGGCGTGGCGAGCCTGCCCGACCATGAGATCGTGCACGTCACGTTGCGGCGGCCGATGCCTTACGTTTTTGGATTCGATCGGATCGAACGGTTCCTGTCCGAGGTGTCGCGACCGCGCCATGCGCTGTGCGGCGTGGAACTGCGGCTGCCGGGGCCGCTGAGCTTCGACGGATTCGCGGCGTTCAATGCTCGGTATCAACAGTTGCTCGACGACCTGGGCCTGTTGATCGACGGATGCAATCCGGTGGCCCGGACGAATGTCGCGCCGGCGGTGGACCCACCGGCTGAGCCGGCGTTGTATGGGTTCTCGTACACTGCGCCTTGCACGGACGCCGACGGGCTGCGGACGTTCGTTGTGGCCGGCGCCGGCGATCTGATGGATCAGGCGAATCTGTCGGCGGCGGCGGTGGTGCGTCCGGACGAGGTGAGCGACGATGCCATGCGCGAGAAGGCGGGGACGGTGATGCGGGTGATGCATTCGCGGATGGAGGGGTTGGGCGTGGGTTGGGGGCACGTGACGACGGTGGATGTGTACACGGAGCGCGCGGTCGAGCCGCTGTTGCGGGATTTGATTCTGGAGCCGATCGGCGAGGCCGCGGCGCACGGGGTGCACTGGCATTACAGCCGGCCGCCGATTGCGGATTTGGCGTTCGAGATGGATGTGCGGGGTGTGGCACGGGAGTTGTGGATTTAGGTTTGAGTTGGCCATGTTCGTCTCGCATTGTTGAATCAGACACAAAACGTTCGTCGCGCGGACCCGGGTCGGCCCACCCCCGGAGCCCGCCCTCGGAAAAGGGGGCGGCGGGGAACAAGGCCGGACATGTCCTCGCGGCGCCGACACGTCGACGATCGGCGCGCTTGGCGCGCCACGGCGATCGTCTGCTGCTGCTTACCAAAGAGGACCAGGGACGAACGCGCGCGGCAGCGGGCGCGCGATCGAGGCCCGACTTCGACGCTGGGCCGCCCGCTTCG
>NYZD01000110.1 GCA_002685935.1 Planctomycetaceae bacterium
ATCGGCGGCGCCATGCAGACCGGCTACCGCTACGCCCATATCCACGGCTACGAACTCGCCGTCCAGGTCGATGGCGACGGCCAACACCCCCCCCGCGAGGTCCGCAAACTCGTCGAACATCTCAATCAGTCGGGCGCCGACATGGTCATCGGCTCGCGCTTCGTCGCCGGCGGACGCTACCGCCAATCCCCCCTGCGCTGGATTGGCATCGCCTTCCTCAGTCGCATGATCGGCATCCTCGCCGGCCGGCGCATCTACGATTGCACCAGCGGCTTCCGCGTCGCCAACCGACGTATCATCAACGCCTTCGCCCACTGGTATCCCGATGACTACCCCGAACCCGAAGTCGTCCTGCTATTGCAGCGCGGCGGGTTCCGCCTCGAAGAAGTCTCCGTCACCATGCGCCAGCGCCGCGGCGGCCGAACCAGCATCGGGCTCTTTGCCGGCGTCTTCTACGTCATCAAAGTCGCCACCTGCCTCATGCTCGACATGGTTCGCAACCCCTGGCCCGCCGAACAGGAGGCCGCCAAATGAATCTCGCGCGATCCATCATCCTCGTCGCCTTCGGCGGCCTGCTGCTCTTCCTCGCCATCCGCCGACTCCGCCAGCAGCGACTCAAAGAACGATACGTCCTGCTCTTCCTCGCCGCCGGGCTGCCCTTCCTCATCCTCGCCGCCTGGCCCGTCGTGCTCGTCGAGGTCTCCAAACTGCTCAATATGAACCACGGCACCGTCCAGCTCATGGCCGTCGCCGGCTTCCTGATCATCATCGTCCTCGAACTGCTCTGCATCGTCACCGTCCAGGGCAACCGCATCTCCGTCCTCGCCCAACAAGTTGGTATCCTCACCGCCGAAATGAAATCCATCCAGGATGAACCCACTCCCGACGACGCCGCGCCTCCGGCCGCTGTCGACGACGACACCAGTTAACCGCCTTTGATTCAGTTGTGTTTGCGCTCCGCCGCCCTCACCCCACCTGCTGGAAATAAACCTGCGTGTGACCAAACCGCTCCAGCGCATCACTTCGCCCGATCTTCGCCAGATACTCATCCGTCGCCCGCCGGCACCCTTCGTCCGCGCCGTAGTTGTCCAGCACAATCCAGCCCCCCGGTTCCACGCACGGGCACAGCCGCTCCAGACAGCACTGGATCGGCTCATATCCCCCCGCATCAATGTGCAGAAACGCAATCGGCTCGTCCGGATACGCCGCCAGCGCCGTCTCAAAATGCCCCTTGATCAGATGCACCGCTTCCCGATCAAATCCAAACGTCTCAAACAGCGTCCTCCGCACCTCCTCGGACGTTGGCCCGTCCGGATCAAACAACTCAAACGCATCGTACAGCCACAAATCCCGCTGCGTCTTCAACGCATTGATAAACAGCCCAAAGAAGATCGCGCTCCCCCCCCGTGCCACCCCCGTCTCCACAATATGACCCCTCACCCCATCCCGCTCCATCCGACAAAGCAACCGATACAAATTCTGCATCCGATTCCGACTCACCATCGCATGTGGCGACGCCAGTCGAATAAACCGATGCAGCCGCGGCTTCAACACCGGCACGAGCGAATTGCTGATGATCCAATCTTCGAACAAAACAGTCCCTCACAAAAGCTGAACGTGACCGTTCACACCTCACCGACCCCCGCGATCTGCGCCTCGTTCAAATGATGTGACGCCATCACGGGCCTCCGCCCGCCCCACGCAAATCACGATCACCCTATCATACACGTCAGCACTTCCCCAACCTGGAACGCATCATGTCGCGCACCCTTCATCTCATCGGCAACGCGCACCTCGACCCCGTCTGGCTCTGGGAATGGGGCGAAGGCCTCGACGCCGTCCGCGCCACCTTCCGCGCCCAACTCGATCTGCTCAACGAAGACCCCAACTACGTCTTCACATGTTCCTCAAGCTGCTACTACCAGTGGATTGAACAAACCGACCCCGCCATGTTCGACGAGATCCGCGCCGCCGTCGCCGCCGGCCGCATCGTTCCCGTCGGCGGCTGGTTCATCCAGGCTGAAGCCAACACCGGCAACGGCGAATCATTCGCCCGGCTCGGCCTCTACGGCCAAAAGTATTTCATCTCCCGCTTCAACTTCCGCTGCCAAGGCGGATACCTCCCCGATACCTTCGGCCACCACGGCAACCTCCCCGCTCTCCTCCTCGGCGCCGAACTGAACTATCACATCTTCAACCGCCCGCCCAACTGGGGCCTGCTCATGCCCCAGGCCCTGTTCCAATGGACCGGCGCCAACGGGCAATCCGTCCCCACCTATCGCATCGCCGGCTATTGCTTCGGCGGATTTGCCGCCGGCGACGAAGGTGCCGCCACCAACCTCCAAAAACACATGGACCGGTCCCTCGAAGTCACCACCGACCAAATGCCCGACGCCATGTTCTTCTACGGCGTCGGCAACCACGGCGGCGGGCCCACGCGACATGTCCTCAAAGAACTCGCCCAACACGGTGAACCCCACGCGCGATCCAACGGCTTTGAACCCAAATTCAGCCACCCCGATGCCTACTTCGCATCCGCCGCCGACCTGCCCATGCCCGAACACCGCGGCTCCATCCAGAAAGTCTCCATCGGCTGCTACGCCGGCTGGAACCGTCTCAAGCGCGCGATCCGCCACGCCGAATACCACCTTTTCGAAGCCGAAGCCCTCACCGCTGCCGTCCACGCTCTCAACGATGATTGCCGCCAACCCGGTCTGCCCGCAACTTTCGAACCCCTTTGGCACCAGGTGCTGTTCGTGATCGATCACGACATCTCCACCGGCTGCGCCATCCAGCCCGCCGAGGCCGACGCCCTAAAGCGCATGGCCCACGTCGAGGCCCAGACTGACCAGCTCAGCACTTTCGCCGCCGCCTCCCTCGCGCGCCTCGCCGACGCTCAACCCCCCGCCGCCGCCTCTGCATTCAGTGCCAGCCAGTACATCCAACCCCTCGTGGTCATCAGACCCCAGCCCGGCCCCGCCGAACTTCCCGTCGAGATCGAACTGATCGGTCTGCCCCACGGTTTCACCGTCTTCGACCAACGCGGCGCCGAACTCACAACCCAACAACTCCCCCCGCGCGCCCTGGCCTTCAACGAAGGCCACGGCCGTCGCCGCTTCCTCATTCACACCTCCGGCCACCAGCCCAACCTGTCCACCCTCTTCGTCGCCCCGCGCTCCGCCGACAACCTCGCCCCCGATCAATCAACCGACGTCGGACCCGCCGCCGGCACCCTCCAATCCGCCGGCCTCGCCCTCCAATGGGATCGATCCAACGGAATCGAATCTGTCACCCACAACGCCCAGGACCTCCTCGAGCCCGGCGCGCCCTGGGCATTCAATCTCCTCGACGACGACACCGACTCATGGGGCCACACCCCCCGCGGTCTGTACGAACTCATCCTCAACTACGAATTCTTCACCAGCCAGTTCACCCATCGCCAAACCACCCAGACCGAACACGGCCCGATCCGCCAATCCCTCCGCAGCACCTACGAAGCCGACGAAGGAATCATCGCCCTCACCACCTCCCTGATCGAAGGTTTCCCCGGCCTGCTCCTCGACGCCGACATCCACTGGCACGGCCGATTCAAAATGCTCAAGTTCTCCGCCAACACACTGCTCAAACCTCCGCACCACGCCCGTGGCAAGATCCCCTACTGCCACGAATCCGTCGAAACCGACGGCCGCGAACTGCCTCTCCAGGAATGGATCCACCTCGAAGGCGACTCCGGCCGGGGCATCGCCCTCATCACCGACTCCACCTATAGCTATTCCGTACGCGGCCCCATCCTCGACGCCACCCTCCTCCGCAGCATCCCCTACGCCTGGGACTACAGCACCGAATTGCAGGACCGTGACCAACTCGAACTGACCGATCACGGCCGCCACCAGTTCAGATTCCTCATCGTGCCCGGCCCCCTGGATATCCCCCGTCTCGAACGCCTCGCTCGTGAACTGCTCCTGCCCCCGCGCATCGTTCGCGATTACCACCACGCACCCACACCCGCCGCCGATCCACTTGACACATGGATCACCGCCGCCCCCGACAACGTCGCTGTCACCGCTGTCAAACGCACCGAAGCCGACGACGGCGTCGCCGTTCGCCTCGTCGAACTCACCGGCCAACCCACCCGTGCCACCCTCAACTGGCGCCACAGCCACACCGCACACCTCGACATGGACCCCGTGTCCATCCACACCATTGTGTTCCGCGACGATGGCCGCACCGAATCGACCTCATTCCTCGAAGGCATGTAATCACGCCCCCGCGCCACATGTGCCGCGCCCCACATCACCACACCAGCGTCACGTGATCGTCATCAATCATGCCGAATTCATCCGCCAGCTTCATAAACAAAATGAAGTGCCGATACCCCATCGCGATGATCCCCTGCGTCTGCATCAGCGACTGCGGGGCCGCGGCCAGCGCCAGCCGCAGCCCGTTCCGCCCAAGCTCAACGTACTTCTTATCCCCCGTCAGCTCGTACCATCGCGTCAGCGTCGTCAGATCCGCCCACTTGATCGGCCAGTTGCGGAAGTGCAGATACCCATAATCCTCCGGGTCGCTCAGCTGCTCCACGTGCGGGCCCGTCAGCGCTTTCCAGAACTCAAGAATCGTCTCATCGCCCGTCGCCGCGTACATATCCCAGATCCCGTTGAATGTCATCAGCACCATGTAACTGCTGAAGACACCTGAACCCAAGGGATACTCAAATTCGAGTTGCCCGCGCTCGTTAAACACGTCGCGCAGCGTGTTGACGATCGTCATGCCCGCATCGCGATACTTCGTTTCGCCCGTCACCTCAAACAGCGACGCCAGACTCAGCAGCGGCCACGCCGCCTCGCGCCCGCTGGCCAGCAACGACCCGCTGCGCGGCCCCGTCACCCACCAGGTCAAATTGTCCCCAATGCGCCGCGCGATCCGCAGCGCCTCCAGATCCCCCGTCGCCAGATAGAAATACAGCAACCCCTGACACCACTGATGCGACGGATACACCTCGCCGTCCGTGTGATTCGCCGAATGCGGGCACACCCCGCCGTCACGCGACGGGTCCGGCGAGTAATCAATGTAGTCAATGTCCATCAGGTGCCGCGCCATCCCCAGACCCCCGTACGCCTTGCCCAGCCGCCACGCGTCGATCATGCACACGTACAGGTAGTCCTCCTCGTTATTGATGTATTGCGTGACGCCGAACTCCGGACACCGTCCCCGCGCCCCCACCTCGTCGCCATAGTCCCGCCAGCCATGCGCATATGGCCAGTCGAAACTCTTTTGAGCCATGAGCAACAGATCGATCTTCGATTCCAGCAACGGATATTTGTGACGCTGCGGCTCGAGCGTCCGATGCATGTCTGCAAATTGCGCATCGCGATACATCTGCCGCGGCGCCGCCGTCACACCGGGATAGGACAGATTCCCTGTCTCGTGGACCTGATCCTGTGCGCTCAGCGTGCCATCGTGAAAGTTCAACAGCACGTCGCGCGTCTTGCCCATTCCCTCCCCCAGGTGCATCGGCTCGTCACTCTCCGGATAGAAATCGATCTCGAATCGATTCTGATCCGACGCCAAACGCAGCGGCCCCTGATAGTCCGGCTGCTCCATCGCCCACTTGATCAGCACCCCGCCCACACCCGGCTCGTGCAAATCCAGCAGCGCCGAACACTCCCCGTACTCCGCAATGTCCGTCCCCGACTTCACCACCCAGCAGATGTCCTCGTTGTGCTCGCGCAAACTGTCGCCGTTGCGAATCACCGTCGTGTATTCACCCGTGTCCAGATCCACATTCTCCGGAATGTCCAGCATCACGTGCTCACAACTGCGCCCGCGCATCGCGTGCTCGATCCGCCGCACCGCGCCCGCGCCCACATCCAATGCCCCCGTCATCGCCAGCCGCTTCACGTCGAGACCCTCACGACCGTCGTGACGATTCCGCACGGTGTGCTGAACCAGCACCTGCGATCCGCCCGCGCTGAAATGCAGCCGCAGCTTGTACGACATGAATGTCGCCAACGGGCTGCGATAGTCCCCCTTGATCAACACGATCACGCGGTACGGCCCGGCTTCTTCCAGCGTCACGGTGTACTCGCCCTGCGACGCCCGGTGGATCTGGTCATTCATGTCAATGGCGAGCAAATCGCTCTGCTGACCGGCCACCCAAGCGCGCCCGCCCAACTCGATCGACTCCGCCAGACTGAATCGCCGCTTCGACAGCGTCCACCGCAGCCGCCCCGTGTCCACCGTCAGCGACTCTTTGTCCTCGCTCACCGTGATCTGCTGCTTCACCGCGCCGTCAATCGACCGACCCGCTCGCCGCTCCACCGTGTATCGGCACGTCGTCCGCGGCGGCACGTGCGCCTCCGCATAATCCAACAGCGCGAAACGCGCCGATCCGTCCGGCCACGTCGACAGCACCCGCCACTGCCCACCCAGATCACGCCCTTGTTCATCGAGCAGCACAAGATCGACCGCCGGATCGCCCAACTCCCCCTGACCCAACGGCAGCGAACATCGCAGCGGCAATCCATACAGATCAAACGCCCACGGGTTGCTCAGTGAAAACGGAATCTGCAATGCGGCCATCGTGTATCCCCTTGCTGCATGATGTCTTCATGATCCAGCGCCGCTTACACCGTCACCCGTCTCGGCCCCTACGCCGGCAGCGCCGCCAGCTCTTCAGCCGTTAACGCCCGCTCGCCCGCCGCCGCATTGTGCGCCGCCTGCTTCGTCGACGTCGCGCCGGGAATCGCCACCGCATTGACCGGATGGGAGATCACATACCGCAGCGCCGTCGTCACCAGGTCCGCACCGCCGATCGCCGCCTTGATCTCCTCCACCCGCGTGATCTTCTCTTCAAACTCCGGCCGGTTCGGCCCGCCCGCATTCCAACCCGCCCGCACCGGATCGCTGAACGACGTCGTCGAACTCCGCGTCCCCGACAACAGTCCCATCGCCACCGGGCCGCGCACCAGCACCCCGATCCCGTTCTCCTGGCAGTAAGGCAACAGGTCCTGCTCCGGATCGCGATTCAACAGCGAATAATCAAGCTCCGCCACCGCGCACTTCCCGCCCGACATCTCATGAAACCGCTTCAGCGCATCCAGCCCGCCCGGCGAAATCCCATACGCCCGGATAAACCCCTCGTCCTTCAAATCCTCAAACCCCGCAATGTAAATCGACGGGTCCTCGATCCCCCCGTCGTGGCACAACAGCACGTCGATGTAATCCGTCCGCAGCCGCCCCGCGCACGCATGCCCGCAGCCGCGAATCAGGTCCTTCGTCGTCTTCGGGATCCCCTGCCCCGTTCGGGCGCCCCAGTGGCCCACCTTGCTCACGATGTAAACGTTGTCCCGAATCCCCTTCAACGCCCTGCCCAATCGCATCTCCGACAACCCCTGCGGCTCCCCGTACGATTCCGCCGCGTCAAACAGATTCATCCCGCCGTCATACGCCGCTCGCACGATCGCTTCCGCCGTCGCGTCGTCCATCTCACCCCACTGATTACCGATATTCCACGTGCCCAGACCCATCACCGACACGTCCCAACCCGTGCTGCCGAACTTGCGAATCAACATGGCCCTGCCTCCTGAATTTCTCTGGTAATCCGCCTCGCGCCGCTAACCCACGTCAAACATCTTCACCACCTTCGTCGGGTCCACTCCCGCCGCGAACATCTCCCGCCCCTTTGCCTCCCGGTTCACCAGTTCCTCTGCCTTCACCAACACCTCGCTCGCGATCTCCTTCGGGATGATCGTCACCCCGTCGCCGTCCGCGAACACCCAGTCACCCGGATTCACCCGCACATGTGTCGTCAAACTGCCCGGCATGAAAATCGGCTCCTGCAACTGCATGATCGTCATGCGGCTCCCCGCTTCGATCGGGCTCGTGAACCGACAATACATCTTGAATCCCATCTTCTCCTGCAAATCTGAGTCGCGCGCTCCCCCGTCAATCACCGCGCCCTGACATCCGTTCGCCATCGCGATCGTGCTCGTCAGCTCCCCCCAGTGGCCCGACAATCCCTCACGCCCTACCGCATACACCGCCACGCAACCCCGCGTGCACGCCTTCCGCATATTGTCAAAATGATTCTTCGGCTCCGGCACCACCCCCGGCACTGTGTCCACCCCCTGCTGCGTCAGCGCCGGCCCCGTCAACTTATACCCCCGCTGCAGCGGCTTGATCTCATGACTCAACACCTGATTCGGCAACCCCATCGGTTCCAACACGTCATAAATTGGCCCCGAATACAGCCGCCCGTACCGCTTGATCATCTCCCCCCGCGCAATCGTCTTGCTCTTGCCCCGCGTCACCTTCGCCGACTTCTGTTTCGTGCTCTTCTTTGCCATCGCTGGTTCTCGCTTATGTGGGTCCGCCACGTTACGCCCACAACAACACCAACGCAACGGCGCACCCCGCGCGCAGCAACGTCCGCCACCCCCATCAGCAATCCACAGCATCTTTACCCGAACGCCGCCTGCTGCTTCCGCCACAGCTGATATAGCATCCCCCCCTCATCCAGCGCCACGTCATCCACCTGTAGCGCCTGGCCCTTCTGCACATCCTTCAGCAGCTTCACGTCATAGCTCAACCCCAGCGGCAGCAGATTCTCCGCCTGACAGATCTCATGCCGCTCGATCTGCCCTGTGATTTCCGGACCGCCGCTGCCCGTGATCGTCACCCCCGCCTTCAGGTCACGCTTCGCCACGCTCACCACCTCCGACACCGGCCCTCCGATCGGGCTCAACGTCGGATCCCCCCGTACCACCGCAGTCGCGACCGAGTGCGGCACCTCCATCGCACACAAGTGATACGGCCGATGAATCAGATAATAAGGCCCGTCCCCCATCAACAGATACTTAAAGTCCTCGTGAATCTGCGCGTGATCCGTCGTCACAATCAAATAAACACCCGGCGTCAGACTGTGCGCCAGGTCCGGCTTCCCGTCCGGCCCCGGCACCGGCGGTGTGATCTCCACCACCCCCGACTGACTCAGCATCCCCCCTTCGCTCTTCAGCCGCATGATCTGCGTCATCTCATCCCGACGCGCCGGACGCGCATGCGTCCCCCGCACGTCCGGCACCAGTCCCGTCCCATTACTCACCACGCACATCTCCACGCAGTGCTTCGATCCATCCCGGAACGACGCCAGCATCTTCGGATTCAACTTCAGTTCCGCCGCCTCCTCCGCCAGCGTGAACTCATCCGCGTTCCAATCGATCGGCCGCATGCTCCCCTTGCCCGCCACGTGCACCTGCAATCCGATCGTCATCGCCCATTCATAAAGATGTCCCACCGCGCCCGGCTCGTCCCCCGCGATCACCGCATACACCACCCCCGCATCACCCGCCATCCGATTCAGAATCGGCCCGATCACCGCGTCCGATTCCACGTTCAGCGTCACCACGTGCTTCCCTGCCGCGATCGCGTCGCACGCCGTCTGCGCCCCCGACTCCGGCATCCCCGTCGCATCGATCACCACATCCACATCCAATTCCGGAATCACCCGCCCCTCCGTGCACACCGCCACCTGCCCCGCCGCGATCGCCTTACTCGCGTCGGGAACACTGTCCGCCCGGCACACCTCTTCGCCCCCCCCGCTCTGCGTCACCGCGTCCACCGCGTGATCCACCGCCTGGTCCGCCACCGCCACCGTCCGCATCCCCGGGCTGCGCACGATCTGATTGATCACCCCCGTGCCCATTCGCCCGCAGCCGATCATCCCCACCCGAATCGGCGTGCCCGCGGCATCCAGTTCCTTCAAGCGTCGATGCAACATGTCTGATGCTCCATCCGTGGCGCGAAATCAACATCGCGCCGCGGTCGATCTAATCTTAGCACAGCGCCACACAATCGCCCCCGCCCCCGCCGATCATCCCTTCTGCCGCACCGCGCACTCCA
>NYZD01000111.1 GCA_002685935.1 Planctomycetaceae bacterium
AAGAACAGAAAATCCTTGCAACCGGAGCGGCTGCCTGACTATGATGGTTGTCAAATCGCTTGGGATGGTCCCGGGCGAAGGTCATATGGGAAATGTCCAATAATGGGATGATCGTTTAACAGTCCGGCGCTTCCCCAGCCGACCGCATGTCGGGGGAATCTCGGCTTGGCGTGATTGCACAGCTCCTATCTTGCGAACAACGGAGGCCGCATGAAAGTCCTCGGCGTATCGGGCTCTCCCATCAAGAACAGCAACACCGATCGCGCCGTCCAGGCGGTCCTCGACGCGACGGGTCTGGACAGCGAGTTCATCAAGCTCTCGGACTACAACTTCGCCCCGTGCCGGGCCAGTCTCAAATGTGTCAAAGACAATCGCTGCTCCATCGAAGATGACGGCATCCTCCTCGCCGAGAAAGCCAAAGACGCCGACGCCCTCGTTGTCGGCGGCTTCACGCCCTATTCAACCCTCGACGCCCGGACCAAAGCCTTCATGGAACGCCTCTACCCGCTGCGCCATCAGCACGGCTACATGGCCGGAAAGCCCGGCGGCGCCGTCATCGCATCCTGCATCCACGACAGCACCGAAGCTCTCCCGCCCGCCGGTGACATGGGCATCAATGCCATCCAGTTCTACATGATGGAAGAGGGGATGGAATTCCTCGGCGCCGTGAGAATCGACGGCAACGTCCCCTGCATCAGGTGCGGGCGCGGCAACGAATGCAAAATGTCCGGTATCAAAATGATCTATGGGCCCGATGCCACCGTCGAGTCCGTCGGCGGCAATCGCTTTGAAGATCAGCCCGCCGCCGTCGCCGCTTCCCAGGAGCTCGGCGAAAACATCAGCCAGGCCCTGAGCAAGACATAACGAGCGATCGCCGTCGAGCGATTTGCCGCCGGACGTTCCTGTCAAGCACGTCCGTCCCTCTGGGTTTCCAGTGGACCAGGTCACTTCAGGCAATCATGGACCCGCCGCTTCAGCCGGCGCCGCCGCGGTCGTTGCTTCCTTGGGCTTCGACCCGCCCGGCTTGCTGCCCGTCGGCGCGAGAATCATCGTCATCCGACGACCCATCGTCCGGGCCGGCACCTCCAGCTTGGCGATGTCCTCAAAGTGTGCCTCGATGTCCTTGAAGATGCGCATCCCGATCTCGCGGTGCGCCATCTCCCGCCCGCGGAACAACATCGTGAACTGCACCTTGTGACCCTCATCCAAAAAATCACGAGCACGCTCGGTCTTAATGTGCATGTCGTGCTCGTCGGTCTTCGGGCGCACCCGGACTTCCTTCAGCTCGCTCTGCTTCGAGTGGCTGCGCGCCTTCTGTTCCTTCTTGGACTGTTGATACTTCCACTTGCCGTAGTCCATGATTCGGCAGACCGGCGGCGTGGAACTCGGCGCCACCTCCACCAGATCCAGCTCGACTTCCTTGGCCATCTCGATCGCGCGGGCCGTGTCGACGATGCCCACCTGCTCGTTGTCCTGATCGATCAGACGAATCGGACTAATGCGAATGCGCTCATTGATGCGCAAGCGTTTGCCGGTCTCTTCCCGGCGGGGCTGAAAACGTCCTCTAGCGATGGGGTGATCTCCTGCAATAAAACCGTGATGCAACCGTCACGCACGTTCGCGCGCACACGCGGCGAACCGATTGCGGGGTGTGTCATGAGTTTAGCGTCGTGGGGCATGAACTAAACGCGACTGGGAAGCCGCTGATCGCTCGCGATTGAGGCGGGAAACGCATGATGCGGTGGCGCGACTCCTTCACTGTGATGTTGACTTTGCCCCCAACATCCATCGGGCGGACCCCATTGCATCGGCAAGGCGGTCCCATAAGTTCAACCTAATTCTTGCAGCTATTGGCCGTCCGGTCAATGGTTAATCCCCGAAAATCCCCGAAAATCCGCGAATTTCAACACTCCATGCCCATCCTAACCCTCACCATGCGTATGCCTTGGGCGCTTCGCCGCCCGGACCGGGCCAAATCTCGTCCAGCTTCGCCAGCGTCTCGGTACTCAATTCGATCTCCACCGCCCGCTGAGCATCCTTCAACTGCGCCGCCGTGCGCGGCCCGATGATCGGTGCCGTCACCACCGGATTCGATAGCAGCCACGCCAACGCCACGTTTGCCGGCGCTTCACCCAGATCCGCGCACAGTTTCTCATACGGCTCCAACTGAGCCCGCTTCGCTTCGATCCGATCCGCCATCCCCTCTGCGCCGCGACGACCATCCTTCGGCTTGTTCAGCACCCCACCCAGCATCCCGCCCCCCAGCGGACTCCACGGAATGAACCCCAGCCCGAAGTGCCGGCACGACGGCAGCACCTCCAACTCCACCATCCGATTATCTAAATGATAAATGCTCTGCTCGCAGACCAGCCCCTGAAAATGCCGACGCGCCGCTTCCCCACACGCGTGCGCGATGTCCCATCCCGCGAAGTTACTCGACCCCACGTAGATCACCTTGCCCTGACGCACCAGCGTTTCCATCGCCTCCCAGATCTCATCGAATGGACACTCCCGATCGATGTGATGCATCTGATACAGATCGATGCAGTCGGTCTGCAACCGGCGCAGGCTCCCCTCACAACACGCAATGATCTTGCGCGCCGATAATCCCCGCGCCAGGTTTGGGTCCGGCTGACCCTCCTTCGACATGTCGTTGTACACCTTCGTCGCCAGCACGATCTGCTCACGCCGACCTCCCCCTTGCGCGATCCATCGGCCGACGATCTGCTCGGTCACGCCCTCGCCCGGCGTCCAACCGTAGACGTCAGCCGTATCAAAGAACTGGACATCCAGCGCCAACGCCTGATCCATGATTGCGTGGCTGTCCGCCTCGCTCGTGTGTGCCCCGAAATTCATCGTCCCCAGGCAAAGACGCGACACCTTCAGCCCCGTCCGTCCCAAGTGCGTGTACTGCATCGCCAAGTTCCTTCTAATCAGAATGGACGCGCCGCACCGAACCGCGACGCTGGTAATCCCACCTTAACCCACATCATACTGACCAAACCCCTCAGCCGCCCATTCCCCGTCTTCGCCGCGCTCCACCTGCACGTGCGGCACAATCTCAAATCGATCGCCCGGCCCCAGATCGTAGATCGATGCCTCCGTCCCCAGCCGACGCGCCAAATCCCCACCGCCCGGATCACGCAACGTTACCCGGCCATCGCGCCGACAACCCGGCCGATGCGGCGACAGCACCACGTCATCCAACTCATGCCACGCGTCCCCCGCCTCGTTCACCAGGTGTGTTCCCCGGTAATACCCCTGATGCGCCAGATACAGATACGTCGGCGTCACGATCGTGCCCCCATCCCCGCTCACCGAACCCACTTTCAACCGCCCGATCCGAAACGATTCATCCCCGAATCGCACGATCAGCTTCCCCGCCTCCCGCCGCGCCTCGACCACCGTGTACGTCGTGCCGTGCCGCGGATTCCCAATGATCGCCGTCTGACCCGCCATCGACTTCACACACTCGTCCGGCAGTCCCTCGCCCTCCAATGCCACCTCAATCTCATGCGCCCCATCATCCCCCCGCGTGATCCGCCCCGTCCCCCCGCCAGTCACCCGAACCGCGCATCCCGCCTCCTGCATCTGCCCACAACCAATCACGTCCACCCCCACCAACTGCCCCGACTCATTCCGCGCCACCCGCACCACGCGCGCCCCATCCACCCCCGGATTCAACGTCCACGTATCGCGCCCGAGCCGATGCTCCACGCAAATCCGCCGCACCCCTTCCGCCGACTCATCCGTCACACTCCCAATAAACGGCTCCCCCCGATACGGCTCGATCACACTCGCAAAACAACTCGACGCCGGATCACCGTCCCGCCGCTGAACCACGAACTTCAGATAGTGTCGCTCCGCCTGTTTCTCCGGGTACGCCCCCTCCGCCACAATCACCTCATCCCCCTCGTCCGGCAGTCCGTGCACCCGCACGCCGGTTTCCCCGTCATCCCACGTCGCCGACCACGCGCCCCCCGGCCGCCCGCGCCGCACGTCCCTCAAATACGAGTACCCGCTCCCCGCATACGTGTAATACGACCGCACACAATCCGGCCGGTCCAGATCCGCGTCGTCATACGCCGACCCGTACGCCACGTCCTCTCCCGCCAACGTCCCCCGTCCCGCCTCCGACAGATCCAACCCCGCCACGCTGAACGGCGCATCGAACCCATGCAAACTGTAATCATGCCGCCTCCCCCCGGTCACGCGAAACAGATCGATCACATAATGTTGCTGTGCCTGACCGCCCGCGCCTCCAACCGTCGCCATCACCACCGCCCGCCGGTATTCGCTGGTCTGGTCATACGTCCCCGCCGCATCGATCTCCGCATACTGCGTTCGCGCCCCCGTCACAAATGCGCACACCCGCCCCGCCGCCTGATTGCTCTGCCGCCGCTCATCCACCATCACTGTCGCGTGCGCCGAAGTATTCTTCGTCCACACCCCCGGCTCTGAACCCTCCGCCGCATGAATCGGATAACCCAACTCCGGCAATAGCCGCCGCCCATACCCGAACAACTCCAGATTCAACCGATCGAAATGCCCATGCTCCGTCGCCGCCCGCCCGAAATACACCGACGCCGCCACACCGTCCTCGCCTTGACCCGCCCGCAGCATCGCCAACCCGTACCCGCCCATCAGACGAGATCGATCCCGCAGTCGCCCGATGTCGTCCCCCCCCGCGACCGCCCGCAAGGCGCCTTCGTCCGCCCCCGGCCGCATCAGATCGTCAAACTGATCGAACAACCCCTCGCCGAACAATCCCCGATCCAGCATCTGCCGCGCCGCCAGCGGATCGCGATACTTCTCAAACGCCAACCGCAGGACCCGCCCGCTGATTCGCTGCACAAACGTCTTCACGCTTCCCGCGTCCCCGATCGCCGGCGTGCTCAACCCGAAGTGCGACATCTCCACCGGCCATACCAGCATCCGCCGCAGCTTCGGCTCATCCCAGATCGGCTGCCCCCCCCGCTCCAGCAAAGCCGCCAGTTCGTACAGTTCCGCGACCCAGGACCCGCAGTAGCTCGGCGAAGACTCCCAGCCGATCCCTTCCCGAAACATCAAATTGTCCCACGCCCACTTCAACCCTTCGGCATGCGCCGCGCGATCGCGAAACACATACCCATCCACCAGCATCCGCATCTCTTTAAGCCGTGACGCCTCCCCCGATTGGTTCAGCGTCCATTCCACCGCCTCCGCAAGCTCATCCGCATCCCCCAGCACCAGCGCTGACGCCATCAGCGCCACCTGATGCATGCCGTAATTCCCCCGCGTGTGTTCCTCATAAACCCCCCGCATCATCTCACGCACCAGACCCGACTCAATGTGCTTGCACGCCGCCGCCGTCGCCGCATCCCGCACCAGATCGAACGCACGCGCCAGCCGATACACCACCCTCGCCTCGCTGATCTGATAGTCAATCTTCCCCGAATACCCCGGCGAAAACTCCGTGCCGTACATCGAATGTTCGTAGTCCATCCCTGCGTAGACATCCGCCGCCCGTCCCAGCATCACCAGCGCCTGCCGCGCGTATCGATCCTCACCGCTCAGCACGTAAGCCCGCGACAGCGCCTCCACCCCACTCAACGACGCCTTCCACATCTGATCCGCCGCGAACGCCACAAACCAATGCCGATACCGCGCCCCTTCGCCCAGCCACCCATGCCCGTCGTCCGCAAAATCTCCCGTCAGCAGACTTCGGTCCGTCAGCCCCGACCGATGGAACGCTTCAAAATCGTTACTCGGGTAGATCTCACCCCCCGCCGCGCACTTCACCCGCCACGGTTCGTCGCCCATCACATCCACCGACCAGTTGTCAACCCCATACGCCCCGCACATCGCCGTATCGGCCCCGTGCACCGGGCACCCCGTCACATGATTCACCAGGAACGTCCGCGGCACCCGCCCGTCCGGCATCCGATCCACAACAAACGCCTCACTCCGCCCCACCCACCGATCCGCCTCCCTCATCACCCCATCAGCGACCGCCCGCGCCGTCTCATGCCGCGCCACGTTCTCGCGCGCCAATTCAATCCCCGATGCATCGTAAATCCGCATGCCTTGCTCCCAACGTCCATTGCCCCAGTACGGACGCGTCCGTTAGTGTCAACGTGAACGATACGAACATCACGACTGCGCGATGTCTGTCTCGTACATGCTTTTGCTACACCGCGCCTCGCCCAATATACACCCCGCGCTTGCGCATCACGTTGCGTCGACGCTCGACCGTGAGCCCCGCCGCCGTGAGATGCTGCGCGTGCGTGCCCGTGCCGCAGGCGACGTCCAAGACGCGCCGCGCGTCCGGCCGTACATCGCGGATCAGAGCGCCCAGCACCGCCGCGTCGCTCGCATAGTCCTTCTCCTCGCTATACAGCAGATCATGGAATTCCGCAGCCGCGCCGTATGGTCCCATACCGTGCGAACTCCTGTTTCTGTTCCAACGACCTCGAACTCCTGGATGTGCGGCCTTCTGCGTGTGCAGGTCGTCATTCTATCCCCGCCTGCAAAGAGCGACGCATCTCGATCGCTGCACCGAAATCCGATCACCCCACCCCCGATTCTGCGGCGGACCCCCCAACTCACCCGATACCAATAATCAACGAACTGCGGTCCCGGTATGCGCATGCCACACAGTCTCTCACAATTCGACCGTTTCCTCGATCGCGTCGACGCCGGCGGCTGGGCGCTGCTCGTCGCCGGCCTCGCCGCCATCGGTGTCGCGCTCCTCGTCCCCGCCGCCACCGATCTCGACCTGCTCCGCCGCGAATCCGCCATGCTCCAGGCCCAGGTCCACGCACTCCAGACCACCCGCCAGACCGTCCAGGCCTTCACCGAATCCGTCAACGCCGGCGAACCCGCGCTCATGCGCCGCCTCGCCTGGCGACAACTGCACCTCAAACCCGCCGGCACTCGGTTCCTCCACGCCGGCGATGCCGCCGAGCCGTTCATCGATCGACAGCCAGTGTTTGTCTGCCCGCCCGGCGCCCTGCCCGCCATCCCGACCTCTCTCGACAAGGCCCATCCCCCGGACTCGCACCTCCAGCAACTTACCGGCGGACCCCACCGTATTTACTTCCTCTGCGGCGGCGTCCTCCTCGCCATGCTCGGCCTCCTCAGCGCCCTCCGCACCCATCACGATTGACCCGCCCATCACTCCGCCTCAACCCATCTGATACACTTCATCCATGCAGCGCGATGCGGAACTTGACGCACGGTTGCGGTTGGCGATGGTTTCCGGGCTTGGGCCGGTGCTGACGCGCCGCCTCGAAAAAACCCTCGGCGGTCCCGCCAACGTCGCTAGCGCCTCTACCCGGGATCTCAAACAAACCGAAGGCATCGGCCCAAAACTCGCCGACCAGATCCGCCGCGGCCTCGACGACGCCGACGTCGACGCCGAATGGGCCCTCGTCGATCAGCACCACGTCCGCCTCGTCGGCCTGGCCGACGACGAATACCCCGCCCTGCTCGAACACATTCACGATCCGCCGCCCCTGCTCTACGTCCGTGGCCGCATCGAACGCAACGATGCCCTCGCCCTCGGTATCGTCGGCGCGCGTCGTTGCACCCAATACGGCCGCGAGCAGGCCGACCGCCTCGCCGCCGTCTGCGCCCAGGCCGGCTTGTGCATCATCAGCGGCGGCGCTCGTGGCATCGACACCGCTTCCCACCGCGCCGCCCTTCGCGCCGCCGGACGCACCATCGCCGTCCTCGGGTCCGGACTGGCCAACGTCTACCCCGCCGAAAACGCCGAACTGTTCGATCAGATCGCCGACGACCACGGCGCCGTCATCACCGAACTGCCCATGACCGCCGCTCCCGTCGCCGAGAACTTTCCCCGCCGCAATCGCATCATCTCCGGCATGTCCCTCGGCATCCTTGTCGTCGAGGCCTCCGCCCGCAGCGGCGCCCTGATCACCGCCCGCCTCGCCGCCGAAGAACATCACCGCGAGGTCATGTGCCTGCCCGGGCGCGTCGACTCCCCCCTCAGCGATGGCTGTCACAAGATGATCCGCGAAGGCTGGGCCCAACTCGTCACCAACGCCGCCGACATCCTCGACGGCCTCGGCGACGCCGGCCAATCCCTCCGCGCCGCCCTCGAACCCCATGACAACGACGACAACGATGATCGCGACATCCCCGACGCATCCCCTTCCATCGACGCCGCCGGCCTCACCGATTCCCAGCAGGCCCTCCTCAACGCCATTGAACCCGATCCCACCCCCATCGATGCCCTGCCCCAGAGAAGCGGCCTCGACATCGCCGCCGTCCAATCCCATCTCACCGTCCTGCAGCTCACCGGCCGCATCGAACGCCTGCCCGGCAACCGCGTCCGACGCCGCCGATGACCCCTCCGGGGTTGCCCGTCGGCCTCGTTTCAGTATCATCCCCCCAACTTCATTTCGACCCGTTCACTCAAACCAGACCGCAGGAGAGACCCGTGATTGAGACCAAAGACATCGACTTGGCCACCGCACAGAAAGTCGTCGACGCCGCCGCCGCCAAGGCCGCCGAAATCGATACCAAGATGGACATTGCCGTCCTCGACGTCGGCGGCAACCTCAAAGCCTTCGCCCGCATGGACGGTGCCTGGCTCGGATCCATCGACATCGCCATGAAAAAAGCCCGTACCTCGCGGTTCTTTGATATGCCCACCGGCGCCATCGGCGAGTTGTCCCAGCCCGCCGGACCCCTCTACAACATTGAACACTCCAACGGCGGCCTCATCAGCTTCCCCGGCGGCCTGCCCCTCACCGCCAAGGACGGTACCGTCGTCGGATCGATCGGCGTGTCAGGTTCCACCGTCGAAGACGACCACACCGTCGCCTCCGCCGGCGCCGATGTCGTCGCCAAGCTCTGATCCGCTAACCGGTCGATGCAATCGAGCCGCGATCCACAAGAAACCGCCGCGGGAGGCATCCCGCGGTCTTTCTTGCGCACCCAGCCCGTCGTCTATCATGCCCCAAGGCCCTTCCCCGCCGAGAATCACCATGCCTGCCCAACTCCACCTGACCCCCGACCAGATCGATCACTACCAGACCCATGGCTACGTCCTCGGCCCCCGCGTCCTGTCCGACGACCAGATCACCCGTTTCAAGCAGCGCATCGATGACATCCTCCACCGCCGCGTCGATTTTCCCGACCATCTGATGGGCCAGACCACCGAAAAATCCGACGCCGCCGGCCAACTGCCCTCCCTCAAAATCGTCAACATCTTCCGCCACGATCCCGTCTTCGCCGAGATGACACGAAGCCGGGAGGTCAGCTCACTCGCCCACGATCTGATGGCCGCCCCCGTCCGCATCTGGGAAGATCAGATCATCTTCAAACCCCCTTTCGACGAAGACGCCGTCCTCGGCTGGCATCAGGACTACACCTTCTGGGATCACGTCGGCCCGCCCGAACTCGGCACGTGCTGGATCGCCCTCGATGATGCCACCGTCGACAACGGTTGCATGCACGTCATCCCCGGCTCCCATCGCTGGCCCATGACCTACACCCGCGAAGATCTCGACGTCAACGATCCCCACTGGCTCATGACACAACAAGGCATCCCATCCGACGCCGACCTCACCCCCGTGCCCTGTCCCGTCAAAGCCGGCCACTGCCACTTCCACCATTGCCGCACCTTCCACGGCTCCTACGGCAACCGGTCCGATAACCCCAGACGCAGCTACATCATGCACCTCATGCCCGGCACCACCTGCCGCATCGGCGACAACTGGAACGATCGCATGGGCGACACCGAATCCGTCCCCGTCGGCCAGATCCTCGCCGGCCCCGACTACCCCCAACTGCCCGCGATCTGAGCCGTCCCCATTCGCCGGCGCCGCCATTCGCGCCACGTCTTATCCACCTTGCCTCACCGCTGCGTTCTGACTTCCTATGGGACCCAGCGAACGTCCGTATAACCGCCAAACGTTATCTCTCCGCCGTCGCCGTCGACATCCGCTCTGCGCCTCGATCTCATGCGATGTTTTAAGTGGCTAATAAATAAAATCTTATAAATGAAACCGTGTCAGAGGCCGCTTTGAACGCCCTCCAAATCCCCACTCAATTTAATCCCCCGAAACTTCTGGCCCCCTCGCCACCACGTTGTACGTTTGGGCATCGAGCCAATGCCCACAACGCATCGCTCGTCAACCATAGAGGAGCCGGAGCAAAGATGACACGCAGGCGGTAGGTGCGGCTGGTGTTCAGCCAACCTGCGCGGCGTTGGTTGCCGCTCAAGATGCCGGTCACCGGCAGGATCGAAAAGCAGTGTCTAACTCGGGAGTGTGTTTGATGAGCAGTCTGATTCCTAGTCGTCTTTGGGCCATGGGCTTGGCCATCGTTCTCACCGCGGCCACCGCCAATGCCGCCACGCTCGACGTCACGCTCAATAACGTCAGCCCTTCCCAGACTTTCGGCTACTCCACCAATGGCGGTAGCTCATACAAGTCCACCAAAGCCGGCGTGTTCAACTGGACTCGCACCGGCGGCTCCCACGTCGGCGATCCCGTCGGCAACTTCCGCTCCTTCTGCGTCGAACTGACCCAGAACATCTCGCCCGGCAGTTCATACACCTACGACGTCGTCGCCGTCGAAGATGCCCCCAACGATGGCTTCGCCTCCGGTATGGGCACCGCCAAGGCCGCCCTGCTCAGCGAACTGTGGGGCCGTTTCTACAGCCCGCTCTTTGATGCAGACCAGGCCGCAGCTTTCCAGGTCTCCGTCTGGGAAATCGTCTACGACGGTGGTGTCGACCTCGCCGCCGGCTCGTTCCAGGCTCAGTCCCTCGCGACCGGCTTCGTCACCCTCTCGCAGACCTGGCTCAACGTCCTGGACGGCACCGGCGCCATGGCCAATCTCGGGGCCATGACCAACCCCAATCGTCAGGACCACATCTACGAATTGCCCACACCGACCAATGAGCAGATCCCCGCTCCCGCCGCCGCGACCGCCGGCCTGATGGGCCTCGGACTGCTGGGTATCGGCCGCAAGCGTCGTAGCGCGTAAGGATCGCCCCAAACCACGAAACCAGACTCACCCAGACCGACTTTCATCTGATCCGTTCATCTCAATACGCAAAGAGCCCCCAGGCGCAGCTTGGGGGCTCTTTGCGTGCGCAAATCCCGCGCGGCAAGTCTATCCCCCGCCGTCGGCCCCAAATCTCCGCCTTTCAATACTGATACGCCCGGTCCGCGCCCGCTCACGCCGCTCGCCGATGCGCCAGACCATCCCATTTGCCCCCGCACGCGACAAAACCTCCCGATCCCTCACCTTAGAAAACTCGACTCCTGCCGAACTGCCAACGTGTCCGATAGAACCACGTATATGTCGAATCCTGGCCCCGGCCAAAATTTCAGATTCCGGCAAAGCCGCTTGACACGAAGGTTTAGCCCGTTACTTTTTCAGGGGTATCAGGGACTGATGACAAGGTCTAGGTCTGGCACAGCGTGTTACCTTACTGCCCATGATGATGTGCAGATCAGGGGAGTTGCAATCGATAATGAATAACCTGCTACCCTCCCGGAAGCGCGTCCCATCCCATTCAATTCCCATTCGGCACGGACGCCTGGCCATCTCTTTCTTTGCCGCGACAGTGGTAACGGTGTTGCTCTGTGCGCCTGCGCGCGCACAAAACGACGCGACAACCGATCAAGCCGCCGACGCCGCAACGGACCCGGCCTACTTCGAAATGAAGTTGGTGATCCCCAAGATCTTCGACTTCTCGATCAAGCTGCGCCATCCCGCCGGCGCCGCCGCCCCCGCCGGGCCCCCGCCCATGCCCTTGCCGCCCCCGCCGCGCGCCGATGCCACCGACGGGCCAGCCTATCTCGTGGGAAGATTCATCCCCCGCTTCGCGATGGAGCATCCCCAACACCCCGCAATCGAAAACATCGATAATCTGCCCATCACCTTGGGACGCACCCTGGATGGTTACGTCGCCCCCGGCGGGGAAGGCGTCCCGCTCGTCGTCGCGCCCCTCGCCGAGTTGACCGGCATCGAACCCGAATACTTCTACGCCACCGCTATTCGTTCAATCAATCAGCAGATTCTCGCCTACCTCACCGACGGTGAATCCTTGCTCGGTGTGCTCGTCGCACCCGACCCCTACGACATCGATGAAATCGGCCAGGACATTCGCCCCGAAGATCAAAGCGACTTCCACATCGTGATCCGCTCCGGTCTCGTCGAAGAAATTCGCTCCGTCGCCGCCGGCGACCGCGTGCCCACCGCCGATCGCATCAACGCCGACACCCACGCCCGCGTGCTCCGCGAGTCGCCCATCCAGAAATTCCAGGAAGGCGACGATGAGCGGCGTGACCTGCTCCGGCGCGACGCGATCGACGACTACGTCTTCCGCCTCAATCGGCACCCCGGCCGACAGGTCGACGTCAGCATCGCCGCGTCGGAGAAGCCCGGCCACGCCATCGTCGATTACCGCGTCACGGAAAATAAGCCCTGGATGGCCTATTTTCAGCTCTCCAACACCGGCACCGCCAGCACCGCTCCCTGGCGCGAACGCTTCGGGCTGTTCCACAACCAGCTCACCGGCAACGACGACGTCTTCGTCTTTGAATACATCACCACCGGCTTCGATCAGACCCACACCTTCCTCGCGTCCTACGAAGCGCCCTTCTTCGACATCGAACGACTTCGCTGGCGCGGCTACGGCGCGTGGAGTGAATTCACCGCCTCCGACGTTGGGTTCGCCGGCGAAGAGTTCACCGGTGAGGAATGGTCCGCGGGCGGCGAGTTCATCTGGAACACCTTCCAGTTCCACGAAACCTTCATTGACCTGATCGCCGGCGCACGCTGGAACAACATTCAGGTCCAGGACAAGATCCTCGGCTCCGTCGTCCTCAACGAAGGTCAGGAAGAATTCTTCCTGCCTCACGCCGGGGCCAAACTTGAACGCGTCACCCAGACCGAAACCACCAACGCCTCCGTGCTTGTTGAGTGGAACGAACCCAGCATCGCCGGCACCTCCGAGCCCGGCGCCGGCGCCGCGTCCGGCGGACTCAACCGCCTCGGCCGTCTCCAGGCCACCAACGACTTCATGGTCGTCCGCTGGAACCTCTCCCACTCGCTGTACCTCGAGCCGCTGCTCAACCAGGAAGCATGGGCCGACACCACCACGCCCTCCTCCTCGACCCTCGCCCACGAAATGGCGTTCTCCGTCCGAGGTCAGGCCGCCCTCCGCGATCGGGTGATCGCCCAGGCCGAGTACACCGCCGGCGGCCTCTACACCGTCCGCGGTTACCCCGAGTCGGTCGTCGCCGGCGACAACGCCGTCCTCGCCACCGCCGAATACCGATTCCACTTACCCCGCATCCTCGCCCTCAACCCCGATCCCACGAGCACCCCCCTGTTCGGCGAGCCCTTCCGCGTGTCGCCCCAACAGGTGTTCGACCGCCCGGATTGGGACCTGATGTTCAAAGCGTTCTTCGATTGGGGCCGCGTCACCAACAAGGATCGTCAGCCGTTCGAGAAGGACCAGTTGCTGATGAGTACCGGCGTCGGTGTCGAGGCATTGTTCAAACGCAACGTGAGTGTCCGACTGGATTGGGGCTGGACGCTGAAGGATCTGGACAAGACCTCCCAGACCGTCAACTCCGGCGATTCCAGACTCCATATTGTCGCGACATTCCTTTATTAAACGCGCCCGCGACATCCGCCGCTCAGGCCGACGGGCCATCATGCCGACGGATGAACTGTTCGAGATGGGGATTGTGTCTTGATGAACGGATTTACAAAGCCGCCTTTGTCTTCCACGCTCCGAACCGTGATTGCCCGGTCGGTTGCGCGTGGATCGGTGGCCGGATAGCGGATTAACCGCTCGGGAGTCAGCTGCGATGACGCAACAGCACCCTCGTTTTGATTCGTTGAGCCGACGGTGGTTGACCGTGCTGCTAACCACAGCATTGGTCTTGCTGCCCACCCACCAGCTCATGGCCGACCCCACTGGAGAGCAGGTCGTCGCCGGCAGCGCTTCCTTTGAGCGCCAGGGCGACCTGACCACCATCCACGCGGCCAACAACACCGTCATCAATTACCAAAGCTTTGATATCAACGCGCACGAAACCGTCACGTTCATTCAACCCAGTGAACTTGCGCGCGTCCTCAATCGCATCCCCGGCGCCACGCCCACCAGCATCCTCGGCACCCTCAATGCCAACGGCATCGTCTACATCGTCAACCCCGCCGGCGTCGTCTTCGGTCAGAACGCCGTCATCGACGCCGCCGGATTCCACGCCGCCGGCGCCAACCTCTCCACCCAGGACTTCCTCGCCGGCATCGATCACTACGTCGACATCAACGGCTCGGTCATCAACGAAGGCTCCATCCACGCCGACGTCGTCACCCTCATCGGCCAGCGCGTCGTCAACACCGGCACGATCCTCTCCAGCGAAACCATCGCCTTTGTCGCCGGTGAAGAGATCTACCTCACCGAGCGCGGCAGCAGCATCTCCGTCCACATCGAAGGCGCCGCCGGCGACGGCACCGACAACGCCGCCCTCGTCAACTCCGGCACCCTCGACGCCGGCCAGGGCACCGTCACGCTCGCCGCGGGCGACGTCGCCTCACTCGCCATCCACCATTCCGGAACCATCAAAGCCAACAACGTCCAGATCGCCGGCGGCGATACCGGCATCGTCAACGTCGGCGGAACCATCGACGCGTCCAACACCGCTGCCGGCGCCGTCGGCGGCGACGTCCTGATCACCGGCGAGTTCGTCGGCGTCACCGGCACCATCGACGCATCCGGCGATGCCGGCGGCGGCACCATCAAAATCGGCGGCGACTACCAAGGCGCCAACCCCGATATCGCCAACGCCTCCCAGACCCTCGTCACCGCCTCGGCCGACATCTCCGCCGATGCCATCGCCTCCGGCGACGGCGGCACCGTCATCGTCTGGTCTGACGACGCCACACAATACTTTGGATCCATTTCCGCGACCGGCGGCGCCACCGGCGGCGACGGCGGCTTCGCCGAAGTCTCCGGCGCATTCCTCGATTTTGCCGGCCCCGTCGATCTCACCGCCGCACACGGCGACGGCGGCACCCTCCTGCTCGACCCCCTCAACATCATCGTGTCCGTCATCGGCACCGACGACTTCGTTGGCGCGGTCGGCGACGACGGCGACCCCAACACCCTCGCCTTCGCCGAAGATCCCGCCGCCCTCGCCACCCTCAACGCCGCCACCCCCGTTTCCGGCATCAATGCGCTCCTGCAAGCCGGCAACAACGTCGAACTCCAGGCCCACAACGACATCACCGTCTCCCAGGACATCACCGGCACCGGCGGCGCCGGCACACTGACCCTTCGCGCCGGCGACGGCATCGTCATCGACAACAACATCACCTTGGGCAATGCCGATTTCAACGCATTCGCCGGACCAACCGCGACCGGCAACGGCGGCGCCGTACCCGTGGGCCCAGATAGCCCCGGCATCGCCATTAATGCGACCATCAATACCGGCGCCGGCGCCGGCAACGTCACCATCGAAACCGACACCGGCGATGTCGCGCTCGGCGCCGGGGCCATCAATGCCGGCACCGGCGACGTCCTGATCACCGCCACCGCCGGCGCGATCACCGACTCCGCCGCCGACGCTTCGGTCAACATCACCGGCGACGACCTCCAACTCGTCGCCGCCAACGGCATCGGCTCTGCCGACGCCATCGAAACCGCCATCAACCAGCTCGACGTGATCAACACCACCGTCGGCGCCGTGAACATCGCCAACACCGGCACCCTCCAGCTCACCGAGCTCGGCGCCGACGGCTTCGCCGTCGATGCCGCCGCCGGCGGATCCATCTCCGCGGCCAGTCCCCTCAGCATCAATTCCGACGTCCAGGTCGGCGGCGACTTCACCTTCACCGCCGCCGGCGGCGGGGGTGTCGGCACCGACGATCTGTCCATCGGCGCCAATGTCACCCAGGCCACCGGCGGATTCGATACCCTCACCTTCCAGGCCGGCGATGACATCATCCACTCCACCGGCGCCATCACCACCTCCGGCGGCGGCGTCCTGACCGTCCTCTTCCAGGCCGACACCGAAGCCAACGGCGACGGCGGCATCACTCAGACCGGCGGCAACACCATCGCCGACGATATCTCCTTCTCCGCAGCGACCACCGTCACCTACACCCAGGCCACCAATGATGCGGTCAACATCGCCGCCGCCGTCACCAGTGGCGTCAATGATTTCAACTACAACGACACCAACGGCGTGACCGTCACCGACCTCACCGGTTCCAGCGGCGTCGACGGCGTCTCCACCACCGGCAGTGTCGACATCGATGCCAACGGCACCTTCGCCGTCACCGCAGGCGACCAGGTCGTCGCCGGCGGCACCGGCACCACCCTCACCATCGATGCCCCAGGCATCACCCTCGGCGCCGGCGCCGGCGGCTCTGAAACCATCAAGCAAACCGGCACCGGCACCATCGCCCTGACCTCCTCCGGCGGCAACAACATGCAGCTCGGCGATTTCAGCGTCGGCGCCGGCACCGGCCTGACCACCCTCTCCGCCGTTGGCGCCAACATCTCCGACGCCGAAGCGACCGCCGTCGTCGACGTCCAGTCCGGCGGGGAACTGTCCATGATCGCCGATCTCATCGGCGCCGCCGCCGCCGGCGAAATCGACACCAGCGTCGTCGCCCTCACCACCGACACCACCAGCGCCGGTGGCAATCAGTCCATCATCGAAGCCAACGCCGTCGCCCTGAACCTCCTCGACGCCGCGGGCGGCGACATCACGCTCACCGCCGGCGGAGCCGTCACCGACAACAACGCCGGCGCCAACAACGTCGTCGCCGACCTGTTCAACGTCACCGTCAACGGCGCGGGTGGCGACATCGGCGCCGCCGGGGCCGGTGCCATCGACACCAACATCACCCAACTGACTTCCGATACCTCCACCAACGGCAACAACCAGTTCTTCAACGAAGCCAACGCCCTCGCCGTCAACCTCCTTGATGCCGGCGCCGGCGACATCACGCTCACCGCCGGCGGAGCCGTCACCGACAACAACCTCGGCGCCAACAACGTCGCCGCGGACCTGTTCGACGTCACCGCCGGCGGCGCGATCGGCACCAGCGGCACGCCCCTCGATACCGACGTCACCCAGATCACCACCGACACCTCCGGCGGTGGCGACAATCAGTTCATCACCGAAGCCAACGCCCTCGCCTTCAATCTCCTCGACGCCGGCGCCGGCAACCTCACCATCTCCGCCGGCGGCGCGATCACCGATAACTTCGGCGACGGCACCAACAATGTCACCGGCGCCAATCTGACCATCACCGGCGTCGGCGGCGTCGGCACCGGCGCCGATCCCATCGAGACCACCATCACCAACCTCGACGCGACCAATACCGTCGCCGGCGATATCGTGGTTACCAACACCGGCGCCCTCAATATCGCCGACCTCACCAGCGGCGACGCGTTCGGCCTCAGCGCCTTCGCCGGCGCCACCATCACCGCCGCCAGTCCCCTCAACATCAATAGCGACGTCACCGTCGGCGCCAGTTCCACCTTCCAGGCCGGCGACAGCGGCGGCGGCGGCGACGACCTCGATATCAACGCCAGCGTCACCTACACCGGCGCCGGCGCCGGCTCACTGTCCTTCATCGCCGGCGACAACGTCACCCACACTTCCGGAACCGTCTCCTCCTCCGGCGGCGCACTGACCGCCATCTTCAACGCTGACAACGAAAACGACGGCACCGGCGGCGTCACCCAGATCGGTGGCACCCTCACCGCGCTCGAAGCCGTCTTCCGTGCCGACGATGGCGTCACCTTCGTCGCGGGCACCAACACCCTGACCAACGTCGCCGGCCTCGTCGATAACGGCGCATTCGCCTACACCGACACCGCCGGCGTCATCGTCACCACCGTCGACGGCCAGGCCGGCATCGGCGCCACCGGACTCATCGACCTCAACACCTCCGGCGTCACCCAGGTCTCACAGGACATCGCTTCCTCCGCCGGCAACGTCGACATCGATGTCACCGGCTCCACCTTTACCGTCGATGACGGCGACCAGGTCACCGGCGGCGGCTCCGGTACCGCCGTCACCATCGACGCCGACGGCATCACCCTTGGCAGCGGCGCCAACGGCTCGGAAACCGTCAAGCAAGCCGGCACCGGCACCATCGACCTCACCAGCACCGGCGGCGCCAACATCGACCTTCTCAACTTCAGCATCGGCACCGGTACCGGCACCCTCACCCTCAACTCCTCCGCCGGTATCGACGGCACCGGCGACGACACCCATGACATCAACTCCGACGGCACCGTCACCCTTACCGCACTGAACATCGGCGACGTCGACCAACTTGAAATCGGCTCCCCCGCCGCCAGCGATGACCAGACCCTCAACGTCAACGTCGCCACCACCGGTGGCGCGCAGACCGTCGACATCGACGTCCGCAATGAAGAATTCAACGTCCTCAACGTCACCGTCGCCGACGCCGACACTTCCGTTGACATCTCCCTGACCTCCGGGGACGCCATCGACGTCGACGGCGGCGCGACCCACAACATCAACGACATCGATACCACCGCCTCAGACACCCAACTCGACTACGCCCTGACCACCGGCAACATCATCATCGAAACCGGTACGCTCGATCCGGGCACGGACACCGCCATCACCGCGACCGCCGGTGATCTGCAGATCGGAAACGGCGCTGGCAACGCCATCCTCAACACCAGCAACGCTGGCATCCTCGAATTGGTTGCCGGAGGTTCCATCACACATACCGCCGGCAACGGCACCATCGCCACGCCCGGTTCCGGCGCTATTCGCCTCGATGCCGGCACCGCCATCGGTGACGCTTCCAATCCCATCGAATTCACCGGCCTCACCAGTGTCGCCGCCGAAGCCGGCGCCGGCGGCATCTTCATCCAGAACGACACCGCCGGAAACGTCGTCCTCACGTCCGTCACCGGCGTCGTCACCGGCAACACGACCGTCGGCCTCCAGACCACCGGCAACGGCGCCGTCGCCGTCACCAACAACGCCGGCTCCATCTCCGTCGACGACGCCGCCATCGGCACCGGCGCCGGAAACGTCGCCCTCTCGGCCAGCACCACCATCATCGAATCCACCACCAACACCAACGCCAACATCACCACCACCGGCCAGGTCGATCTCACCGCCGGCACCTCCATCGGCACCGGCGGCGCCAACGAAGAACTCGACATCGCCTCCGCCTCTGACCTCGTCCTCGACGCCGACGTCATCCACATCAATTCCACCACCGCCACCGCCCTGACCAACGTCGATATCACCGTCAATCCCGCCAACACCCTGACCTTCGGCATCGACAACTTCGGCGGCGGCCTCACCGCCAACATCACCGACAACGCCGGCGATCTCGACGTCATCGACTTCTCCGTGACCAACACCGCCAGCCTCGCGATCACCGCCGAAACCGGCAACATCGCCGTCACCCAGATGGACACCACCGGCGCCGGCGACCTCGCGATCACCGCCCTCGGCGGCAACGTCGTGATCTCCAACGCCACCGTCACCTCCGGCACCGGCAACATCACCATCGCCGCCACCGGTTCCATCAACGACATCAACGACACCGCCGCCGCCATCGAAACCGTCGGCGGCCTGCTCACCCTCACCGCCGGCGTCGCTGGCACCGATCACATCGGTGACGCCAACGCCGAAGGCCTCAACGTCGATGTCGGTTCCATCACCTTCACCGCCGGTGGCGATGTCACCATCACCCACGAAGGCGTCCTCAACCCGTCGGCCACCATCGTCGGCTCCAGCGCCGGTGGGGACCTCGCCCTCAACGGCCCCATCCAGGGCACGCCCGACGGCGTCGCCGATATCACCGTCAACAGCGACTTCAACTTCGTCGGCGCCATTCCCAATGAACTGGAAATCGGCCTCGGCGCTGGCGGCCCGCACGCGCTCAACATCACCACCACCGGGTCCGGCGACGACATCGTCATCGATCTCATCGGCGACCCCTTCAATATCTTCAACCTCACCCTCGCTCACCCTGACAACAACTTTGACGTCACACAGGCCAACAACGCCAACGTGATCGTCGACATCAACGGTGGCGTGAACAGCACCGTCGTCTCGATCGACCCGACGCCCATCGGCGCCACGAACTTCAACGTCGACCTGCTCACCGGCAGCATCATCGTCACCTCTGCCACCGTCGTGGTGAACGCCGACAGCTCCTTCAAGGTCGCCGATGATCTGACCGTCGGCTCCGGTGCCGGCACCGCCTACGACGTCACCAGCGGCGCCCACGTCCTCGAACTCATCGCCGGCTCCGACGGCACCGGCAACATCGTCGACGGCGGCGGCGACATCGACTTTGGCACCAACGGCGGTTCCCTCCGCCTCGAAGCCGCCGACGCCATCGGCGCCGCCGGCGCCGCCGCCATCGAACTCGCCAACTCCACCACGGCCATCAGCTTCGAAGCCGACGCCAACAACGGCGGCGTCTTCATCAGCCACACCGGCGATGCCGTGATCAACCTCGCCGACGTCACCGGCATCGACAGCGGCGGCGCTGAAATCGTCGATGGCGTCGAAGCCACCGCCGACGTCGAATTCACCCTTGGCGACGACCTCGCACAGACCGGCACCGCCGCCATCACCGCCGGCGGCAATCTCACGGTCACCGCGCCTAGCGGTATCGTCGATCTCGACAACAATCCCAACGCCGTCACCGGCGATATCGCCGTCGACACCAGCGGCGGCGCCGCCGGCGGCAACGTGTTCATCGACAATGGCACCACCGCCGTCTCGCTCGGCGCCATTGACGTCGACGGTACCCTCGACGTCACCGTCAATAACACCATTGCCCAGGCCGGCGGCGGCACCATCGCCGCGACCGGCGCGTCATCATTCACCACCTCCGGTAACGATCAGACCATCACCCTCGGCAACGCCGGTAACGACTTCGGCGGCGCCGTCAGCTTCACAACCAATACCGCCGGCCCCGACACCGGCCACGTCACCGTTCAGCATGACGGCGCCGGCGCGCTCGACTTCGGCCTCTCCAACATCACCGGCAGCCTCACCGCCACGTCGGCCGCCGGCGGAATCACCCAGAGCGGCACGCTGCTCACCGAAGGTCTCGATCTCACCTCCGGCGGAACGATCGACCTCAACAATGGCGCCAACAACTTCGGCACCAATCCCGCCATCAACATTGCCCTGACCTCCGCTGCCGCCTCCGTGGATATCCACGACGCGGCCAGCGCAGGCCTGTTCGTCGATATCAACGGCGCGGCCGGCACCAGCACCGTCCAGGCCATCGATACCACCGCCAACAACGCCACGCTTCAATACGCCCTGACCGAAGCGGCCAGCAACGTCGTCGTCGTCGATGCCACCGTCATCCTCGGTGCCGACCTCTCCGTCGCTTCCGCCAACGACATCACCCTTGGCGCCGGCGGCGGCACCGCCTTCGACGTCACCGATGGCGCGCACACCCTCGAACTCCTCGCCGGCACCGACGGCTCAGGCTCCATCATCGATAACGCCGGCGACATCGACTTCGGCGCCAACGGCGGCTCCCTGATCATGGATGCGGACAAAGCAGAAGCAACGCTTCGAAATTACATGGGCAACTCAGATGTCAAAGTGCGCCATCTGAACTTCACATCC
>NYZD01000112.1 GCA_002685935.1 Planctomycetaceae bacterium
AAAATCCTTGCAACCGGAGCGGCTGCCTGACTATGATGGTTGTCAAATCGCTTGGGATGGTCCCGGGCGAAGGTCATATGGGAAATGTCCCATGATTGTAGTAACATATAGGGTTAAGGGAGAAACTCCGGCCGCAGATCAATGTGGTCTGGACGGACAACGGTTTGGACGAAAGGGGAATGCCCATGCGCGTTCGCACATTAGCGGTCATCCTGGCGTTGCCGGGGATGTTGACTTGGGGTCAGTCGGCTTTGGCTGAGCCTTACTATCTGGATTTCTTTCCGGCTGCGCCGTTCATCGACACGGTGGATGTTTATGCGTACAGCGCGGTGGAGATGGATGTGATCCTGGCTGAGCTGGAGGCGTTGTATGCGCCGTTCCCGGATATCGCGTTCACGCTGACGGAGCCGACGCTGCCGCACAGCCCGGTGCGATTCAACACGACGGCGATCGGGACATCGACGGGGGTTGACTTTCGCAACGTGGCGTCGATCGACGTGGCGTCGGTGAACGCGCTGAAGGGTTTGTCGTTCGCGGGGATCGGGAGCCCGACGCCGGCGGAAGTGGTGAAGGCGAGCGTGAATCTGGCGGCGCACGAGGTGGGTCATCTGGAAGGGTTGCGGCATCACGATGCGTTCACACCGATCGGGTTTGGGATGTCGTCGCCGGGGCTGGCGGCGGATTACACGCCGATCTATCCGGGGCCGACGGGTGCGTTTTTGAGCGGGACGGATGTGCAATCGCTGACGCTGTCTTTCGGCGGGTTCACGGCTGCGGCGTTGACGGGCGATCTGTTGGTGGGTCAGCGGTCGGCGGTGAAACTGGCGATGAACGGGGATATGAATTTCTTCACCGAGTCGGCGTTGAGCGGCCCGCATAGCACGTTCGCGACGGCGGCGCCGCTACCGATGAAGACGATCGTCGTGCCGAACGTGACGCTGCCGGGCGACCCGTGGTTTGGGCTGGACATTTTCGCGGACGTGATCGCGGTGGCGGGTGATATCGAGACGGACACGATTACGGGCGCGCCGGAATCGGACTATTACAAGTTTTCAGCGCCGGTGGGGGGCATTGCTCAGATCGAGGTGTTGTCAGAGGTGATCGAGAGCCGCCTAACCGAAACGGACGTGGTGGTGGCGGTGTTCGACGAGGCGGATCTGGGGACGCCGATCTACTACGGGGACGTGTTGAATGAAGACGAGAAGGAAACGACGGATGCTTTGATATTGGATCTATTGATTCCCGGTGCGGGGACTTACATCGTGGAGGTATTCACCGAAGCGGGGCCTTCGGCGCTGGGGGATTATGAGTTGTTCGTGTCGGTAGTGTGGGGCGTGCCTCCGATTCCGGCGCCAGCGGGGGTCGGGCTCGGGCTGTTGGGGTTGGGTGCGCTTGGGGCGCGGCGTCGGCGGCGCTGAGGGGCAGACCGCGGGATAGGGACGACGATTGTCTGTTGGCTGTCAAATGGTGACGGGGATCAATTGAGATCTTGATGGGGCCGATCGCTGACGGGCTTTATGCGCGGTTAGGGTCTTGACGGGCGCGATTGGATTCTCGTTTCTCTTGACATTGCGGAAGTTAGCGCAGATGCGCCGCATTGACATGCGGTGCTGCTGACGGTTGCGGCTCGTGGGAAGGGGGGTTGGTGATTGTGCGCGCGGGCGCGTGTGGGGATGCGAGGGGTATACTGCGGGGCATCGGCATCACATTTGGTGGGAGGGCGTGCGCGATGGATCACGTGGAAGTGGGACGGTACTGGGATGGGAACGCGGCGACGTGGACGGCGCTGGCGCGGGCGGGGTATGACGTGTATCGAGACTATCTGAATACGCCGGCGTTTCTGGAGATGCTGCCGGACGTGGATGGGCTGGCGGGGCTGGACATTGGTTGCGGGGAGGGGCACAACACGCGGATGCTGGCGGGCCGCGGGGCGAAGATGACGGGGGTGGACATTTCGGGGGTGTTCATCGAGCAGGCGATCGCGCGGGAGCGGGAGGAGCCGGTTGGCGTGGATTACCAGGTGGCGAGTGCGGTCGAGCTACCGTTCGCGGCGGGGTCGTTTGATTTTGCGACGGGGTTCATGAGCTTCATGGATATTCCGGAGACGGATCGCGTATTGGCGGAGGCGTACCGCGTTTTGCGTCCGGGCGGGTTCCTTCAATTCTCGATCGAGCATCCGTGTTACTGCACGCCGCATCGGCGGAATCTTCGTGATGAGCATGGGGTGACGTATGCGCTGGAGGTGGGGGGTTACTTCGATCAGACGGACGGTGAGATTTCTGAATGGCTGTTCGGCGCGGCGCCGGCGGAAGTGAAGGCGGGGTTGGCGAAGTTCAAGGTGCCGAAGTTCATGCGGACGGTGAGCAGTTGGTTAAATCTGATCATCCAGCCGGGGTTCGTGCTGGAGGAGGTGCGCGAGCCGCGGCCGAGCGATGAGACGGTGGCGGCGTGCGCGGACATGCAGGATGCGCAGGTGGTGGCGTATTTTCTGCACATGCGTGCGCGGAAGTCGGCGTAGGGATCAACGGGTATACTGCGGGGTGGTCGATTGACGTTTGTGATGGGTGTGATGCGATGAACACGACACGGGACAGGAGCGCGGGATTTGAATGGGCGCCGGGGTTGGGGCGGCTGCCGTTTTCGCCGATTCGGACGATGTTCAATGCGGCGTCGACGATGAAGGACGTGCTGCATCTGTCGATCGGTCAGCCGGACTTCGCGGCGCCGGGGCACGTGATCGAGGCGCACATCAAGGCGCTGCGGGATGGGCATACGGGCTACGCGTTGGACGCGGGGCTGCCGGAGCTGCGTGAGGCGGTGGCGGGGACGTACAACGGGTTGTATGGGATTGGGTTGGAGCCGGAGAACGTGCTGATCACGACGGGATGCTGTCAGGCGATGTTCATGGCGTTGACGGGGACGGTGAAGCCGGGGGGCGAGGTGATTGTGATCGAGCCGGTGATGACGCTGGCGCACATCGCGTCGCTGGCGGGGGCGAAGGTGGTGCGGATCGTGACGACGGCGGCGCAGGGGTATCAGGTGGATCCGCAGGAAGTGATCGACGCGATGAACGACAGGACGTGCGCGATCATGGTGAACTCGCCGGGGAATCCGACGGGGGCGGTGTATCCGGCGAGCACGATCGAGGCGATCTGCGATGCGGCGGCGGAGCGCGGCATCTGCGTGGTGAGTGATGAGGTCTACGACCGGTTAATTCTGGATGACGAGCCCTACGCGAGCGCGCTGGTGCAGGGGCCGGGGCTGGACAACGTGATCATGTCGAGCAGCGTGTCGAAGTCGTATTCGCTGGCGGGGTTTCGGCTGGGGTGGGCGATCTCGACGAAAGAGCACATCGAGACGCTGCAACGTTATCACATGTACATCAGCACGTGTGAGAACACGGCGACGCAGTGGGCGTGCGTGGCGGCGCTCGAGGGGGACCAGAGCTGCGTGGGCGAGATGGTGGCGGAATACCGGCGTCGGCGGGATCGGGTAGTGGAGCTGATCGAGCCGAGCGCGGAGATGACGGGGTACAGGCCGGGGGGCGCGTTTTTTGTGACGCCGTCGCTACCGGCGGGGGGGGACAGTTTCGATCTGGCGATGCGGATGCTCAAAGAGATCGGGGTGTGCACGATTCCGGGGTCGACGTTCGGGGAATCGTGCGGGAACTCATTGCGGATCAGTTATTCGACGTCGCTGGAGGTGATCGAGGCGGCGTTTGAAAGGATGGTCCCGTGGCTAAGCGAACAATCATTCTGACGCGCCAGGACATCGCGGAGCAGGTGGAGGCGTCAGCGGCGGTGGGGGCGATCGAGGGTGCGCTGGGGTCGTATGAGCGTGGGGGCGATTTTTTGCCGCCGAAGGCGATCTATCAGTTGCCGCTGGCGGAGCCGGAGGTCGCGTTCGGGGCGACGATCACGGGGTTCACCGAAGCGTCGGGTCTGCTGACGATGAAGATGGGTCAGGAGCGGACGCTGAATCCGGCGCGGGGCCTGCCGACGACGGTGGCGTGGATCATGGTGTTCGATCCGTTGACGGGCGAGCTGTTGATGATCTGTGACGGGACGCTGCCGACGATGTTGCGGACGGCGGCGGCGGCGGCGGTGGGGACGAAGCGGCTGGCGCGGGAAGACGCGCGGACGCTGACGGTGATCGGGGCGGGTCAACTGGGGCGGCAGTGTTTGCGGCTGGTGAGCGGGGTGCGCTGGTTCGAGAATATCTACGTGCATGACGGGGTGGCGGAGCACGCGGAGCGGGCGGCGGGGGAGCTGGCGTCGGAAGTGGGGGCGGGGATCGAGGTGGCGGATGCGGAGACGGCGTGTCGCGCGGCGGACGTGATCGTGACGGCGACGAACAGCCGCGAGCCGATCGTGATGTCGCAGTGGGTGCGCGACGGGACGCATCTGTCGTGTATGGGTACGGATCTACACGAGAAGATTGAGTGTGAGATGACGCTGCTGCCGCGGTGCCGGATTTTCGCGGACAAGATGGAGCATGCGGTGGAGCGGGGCGAGGTGAGCCAGGCGGTGAAGGCGGGGGTGCTGAGTGAGGATTGCTACGCGGGATCGCTGGGGCAGGTGATCAACGGGGACGTGGCGGGGCGAACGGACGAGAAGCAGATCACGATGTTCGACGGGGTGGGGATCGGGATTCAGGATACGGTGATCTGTAAGACGATCTACGATCAGGCGGTGGCGAAGGGGTTAGGTGTGGAGGTGGCGTTTTCGTAGGGGGGTGACGGGGCGACGGGCGGGTGGCGTGAACTTGTTGTTGATGACGTGCGTCAAATGATGAAGCGGGGCGTGGGCTGCCGCGGGTTGATCCTATTGGGAGTGTTGAGATGTCGAACAAGACGGCGATGTGAGTGTTTGGGATAGCGATGCTGATCGCGGTGGCGGGTGCGTTGGCGGGGGACGCGCTGAAGGCCCGGGAGGGGGGGAAGGGGAGCGGGAGGTGAAGGGGCGTGAGGCGTTTGAGCATGCGTGGGGGGAGACGACGCGGGGGATGCGTTGCCGATGGCTGTTGCCGGAGGTGACGGTGCCGGCGAACTATGTGCCGGTGCTGGCGCTGGAGATTCAGAATGTGTCAGAAGAGGCGTTTCAATGGGATGGGTACGTTGGCATCCGGATGGATGAGATGAAGGCCGGTTGGCTGTTGCCGGAGGGGGTGCGTGCGATCGTGGGGCGGCATGCGCACACGATGACGGAGCAGGAAGTGTCGGAACGTTTTGGTATTGGACGAATGCATCCGCGTGGTGCGAACGCGCCGATGGAGGGGTATTACCATTTTGATCCGGGCGGATTGATCACGGTGGTGATTCCGGTGCCGTAGGATCATCAGGAGAAATTCGCGGTTGGCGAGCATGAGGTACGGGGGTATGTGAGTCTGTTCCCGGTGAGCAGTAATGAGTATGCAGATGGTTCTATCGAGAGTCCTCCATTGAAGGTCAGCGTGAAGGCGGTGCGGTGATGCGGGTCGTGGTATTGGCGATGTGGGGGATGATGTTGGTGGGAGCGTGGTATCGAGCGGGCTTGGTGGGGTTTGCGTTTCGGTGATGAGTCATTCGCTGGGCGATCGGAAACTGGTGTCCAGATTTGTGTTTTCAGTCAGATGAGCCGTGAAGCATTGGAGCAGATGCACCGCATTGACATGCGGTGCTCAACGGCACAGTCGCGGCTCGTCCGAGTCGAGGGTTCTGATGATGGTGGCGGGTGGCATTGAATCGGTCAGGTGTTGGGTTGATGCCACTGGACATTTTCGCGGATGTAGGTGTAGCCGACGAGGGCGGGGCGGTGGATTGGAGGAAGGCGTCGATGCGGTCGTGGGCGTCGACGATCTGGACGGTCATGGGCAGCGCGTCGGCGAGGGAGATGAGGTGTTGATGATGAATGCGGTGGTGTCGGCCGAAGCCGGCGAGGGCGCGGGTGACGGTGGCGCCAGCGAGTTCGAGTTGGACGGCTTTTTGGAGGAGCCATTCAAAGAGGGGCTTGCCCTGGAAGTGGTCGGATTCGGTGCAGAAGATGGTGAGTCGCTGGGCGTCGGTGGGGTCGTGGGACATGGTGGTTTACCCGGTGAGGGATCTGGCGAGGGCCATGCCGATGAGGACGGCGACGAGGCCGACGATGACGCTGCCGATGAGGTTGGCGCCGGCGTGGAGGTATTTGCCATGATCGATGAGTTCGATGCTCTCGACGCTGTAGGCTGAGAAGGTGGTGAGGGCGCCGAGGAAGCCGACGAGGATGGCGCGTCGGAGGAGGAGGCTGGCAGATTGGTCGACGAGCCAGACGTAACAGAAGCCGGCGAGGAGGCAGCCGATGGCGTTGGCGGCGAGGGTGCCGACGGGGAAGGCGGTAGAGGTCGAGCGTTGGGCCGCGGTGACGAGGGCCCACCGGGCGAGCGCGCCGGCGGCGCCGCCTCCCGCGACTGCGATGATCATCCAGAAGCGATGCATGTGTGGGAAATGTAGAGCCGTATACTGGTATGGGCAAGGGCGAGGCCGCAGAGGTCGCGCGATGCAACTATAATGATTGACTATGAAAAGCACCTCACGAATGGGCCGGGCGCGGTTGGTGTTTTGGATGTTGTTGCTGGGGTTTATGGCGGCACAAACGGCGCCTGACGGGACATCGGATTCGACGGGACCGGCCGTCGGGTTGGCGGGCGCGGGACCGACGGTGACGCCGGTGGATTTTGGTGCGCCTGAGGAGGGGGCGGCGCCGGAGGAGACCGGGGACGAGCTGGAGCCGGTGGATTTCAGTGATCCGGCGGCGGCGGCGGAGCCGGTGGTCGAGGATGAAGCGGGGAAACGGGTTTATCTGATCCCGATTACGACGGAGATCACGGACATCACGCTGCGCCGGGTGGAATCGGCGATCGAGAAGGCAAAGGCGGACGGGTGTGACGTGATCGTGTTTGAGATGGACACGCCGGGCGGGGGTGTGGGCGCGGCGGTGGATATCTGTCGGGCGATCCGTGATCTGACGGACGTGCACACGGTGGCGTGGGTGCATCGAGAGGCGATCTCGGCGGGGGCGATGATCTCGGTGGCGTGTGATGAGATCATCATCGCGCCGATGTCGAAGATCGGGGACTGCGCGCCGATCATGATCGGGCCGGAGGGCATGCAGCCGATGGGGGACACGGAGCGGGAGAAGATCAGCACGTATATCCGATCGGAGTTTCGTGAGGCGTCGCAACGGGTTGGGTATCCCGAGGCGTTATGCGATGCGATGGTGATGCGGACCACATCGGCGATTTACGAGATCTGGCACGCCCGGACCGGTGAGGTGCGGTTTATCGCGGGGCATCGCCTGACTGATTACGGGCTGGTGGATCCGATGACGCTGACGGTGCCTCAATCGATGGACGAGGTGAACGCCAAGGCGTCGATGGATTGGCGGCTTGAACGGCTGGTGCTGGACGTGGGTCAGTTGCTGACGATGCTGACCCAGGAGGCGGTGGACTATGGTTTCGCGAAGCCGGAACTGGTGGCGGATGAGGCAGCGCTGGCGGCGTACACGGGTGCGTCGAACGGGGTGATCACGCGAGTTGAGGAGACGTGGTCGGAATCGCTGGCGATGTTTCTGACGTCGCCGGTGGTGCGCGGGTTGCTGACGGTGGTGTTTTTGCTGGGGTTCTATGCGGAGATCAATTCACCGGGGCTGGGCTTTCCGGGGGTGATGGCGGTGGTGGCGTTGTTGATTCTGCTGGGGGCGCCTTACGTGACGGGTCTGGCGAACTGGATCGAGGTGGTGATGATTCTGTTGGGGGTGGCGCTGTTGCTGGTGGAGATGTTCGTGATTCCGGGGTTCGGGGTGGCGGGCGTGGCGGGATTGGTGTTGGTGTTTGTGGGGATGGTGATGACGTTCGTGCCCTCGGAGGGCGGGGGCGGGACGATGCCGTCGCTTCCTGAACTGCAGGGCACGTGGGACGCGATGCTGGAGGGGATGTTGACGATGATGATCAGCCTGGTGGTGGCGATGATTGGATTCTTTGTCATCGGGCGATACATCGGGAGCATTCCGTTCATGAATCGGTTGGTGTTGGGGATGCGGCAGCAGCCGGCGACGGTGGCGCCGATGGGCGAGAGTATCGCGGCGGCGCAGGCGACGGCGGTGGGGATGGGGGGGACACGAGTGGGGGACACGGGCGTGGTCAGCGCGGATCTTCGACCGGTGGGCCGAGCGCGATTTGGTGATGCGCTGGTGGACGTGGTGACTCAGGGTGAACAGATTGAATCCGGCGCGACGGTGCGCGTGGTTGAAGTGCACGGAAACCGCGTGGTGGTCGAGGAGGCCTAAGACATGACTGACGAAGCGCTGATGATTTGGGCGACGGTATTCGTGCTGGTCTCGCTGGCGTTGTTCGTGATTGAGGTTTTTATACCGAGCGGCGGGTTGCTGGGGGTGTTGTCATTTGTGTCGCTGGTGGCGGCGGTGGGGTGCGTGTATCAAATTGACGCGACGGCGGGGGCGGTGGCGACGGTGATCGCGGTGGTCGCGGTGCCGCTGGCGTTCGTGCTGGCGTTGAAGGTGGTGCCGAACACATTTATCGGGAAGATGCTGACGCTCAGCAGCGCTCAGGACACGCGGATGAAGACGCGCGATCCGGTGATGGACGGGGAGTTCGAGGCGAAGGTCGGCCAGATCGGAGTGGCGGTGGGCGAGCTGCGGCCGGTGGGGACGGGCGAGATTGATGGGAAGCGGCTGGAATGCCTGGCGGAGACGGGGCTGATCGATGCGGGCACGAAGGTGAGCATCGTGTCGATTGAGGGCATGGAGATCAAGGTGCGGGCGGTGTGAGGGAGCGGTTGTGCTGGGATGGGAATGGCGGGATAATGGGTTGGCTTGAGACGTGTTGTGAACGGCTAAGATTGATTCGGAGTCCATCCAAACAGGGGTAGTTCCATGGGACTTATTCTGGCGGAAATGAACACGGTTGCGTGGGTGATCGTGGCTGTGATCATCCTGGTGCTCTTTGCGGCGTTCGTATTCATTGCCCGGTTCATCGGGATCTGGGTGCAGGCGTGGGTGTCGGGCGCGCGGGTGAGGATGTTCGATCTGATCGGCATGTGGCTGCGGAAGGTGAATCCGCGGACGATCGTGCTGACGCGGATTCAGGCGGTGAAGGCGGGCCTGGACGTGGGGACGAATCAACTGGAAACGCATTATCTGGCGCGGGGCGACGTGCCGCGTGTGGTGCGTGCGCTGATCGCGGCGGATCGAGCGAAGATCGATCTGCCGTGGGAGACGGCGTGCGCGATCGATCTGGCGGGCCGTGACATTCTTGAGGCGGTGCAGACATCGGTGAACCCGAAGGTGATCGACTGCCCGAACCCGGACTTCGGCCGGGCGACGATTGACGCGGTGGCCCAGGATGGGATTCAGCTGAAAGCTCGGGCGCGGGTGACGGTGCGCGCGAACATCGCGCGGCTGGTGGGCGGTGCGACGGAGGAGACGATCATCGCGCGGGTGGGTGAGGGCATTGTGACGACGATCGGTTCGGCGACGAGCCACAAGGCGGTGCTGGAGAATCCGGACAACATTTCCAAGACGGTGCTGTCGAAGGGCCTGGACGCGGGGACGGCGTTCGAGATTCTGTCGATTGACATTGCGGACATTGACGTGGGCGAGAACATCGGCGCGGGTCTGCAGGCGGATCAGGCAGAGGCGGACAAGCGACGGTTCCAGGCTGAGGCGGAGAAGCGTCGCGCGACGGCGGTGGCGCTGGAGCAGGAAAACAAGGCGGACATCCAGAAGAACCGGGCGCTGGTGGTGCTGGCCGAGGCGGAGATTCCCAAGGCGATGTCGGAGGCGTTCCGTGCGGGGAACTTCGGGATCATGGATTACTACCGTCTGCGGAACGTTCAGGCGGACACGAGCATGCGTGAGAACATCGCGGGCGACACGCAGGGACCGGGATCGACGCCGCAGACTTGATGAACGGCCCGTGGCGTTTCCGCGGGAGAGGGCGCGAAGGATTCTGAGGGCACGCATTGGAAGAGGGATTGGAGTGGAATGGTTCCGGGGGGCCATTGCGGCCGGAGGGGGGAGACTCCGTTGTGACAGCTCCCGGCTGTGTGGAGCACGTCCATCACGCATTTGGGGTGCGTCTGGGGCATCCGATGCAGAGAGCCGAACGACGCCGACGGTCACATTCAAAGGGCGCGACCTGACCGACACGGACGTTGTGGATGCAATGGCGCGGTGTGATCGCCATGTCCTGATGAGCGGGGCCACCGCATTGACACGCGGCGGGCGGGGGATGTGATTGGGTATTACAGTATTGTTATTACCAATTCGTATACGATCCGTCACGGCGGCGGAGATGGGGGGATTCGGTGAAATTAAATTCGGCGTTCTTGGCGGCTTCTTCGTTGAACTCGACGCCGAGGCCGGGGGTGTCGGGGACGACGATGGTGTCGCCGTCGACGACCGGCTGGGTGGGGAACCAATCGGGGTCGTAGAAGTTCAGTTCCTCGGAGGGTGAGGATCGGATTTCAAGCCAGGCGAAGTTGGGGACGGCGGCGGCCAGGTGGGTGGTGGCGGCGGTGCAGATGGGGCCAAGGGGATTGTGGGGCATGAGGTCGATGTAGTGTGACTCGGCGAGGGCTGCGACTTTCATCGATTCGGTGAAGCCGCCGACGTTGCAGACGTCGATGCGGGCGAACTGGGTGAGGCCGCGTTCGAGGTAGGGCGCGAAGGCCCACTTGCTGAAAAACTCTTCGCCGATGGCGAGGGGGACGTCGATCATGGTACGAAGTGATTCGTAGGCTTCGGGGCATTCATCGCGGATGGGTTCTTCGAGGAAGTCGAGCGTGCCGGGGGGCAGGCGGTGGCAGAAGGAGACGGTCTCGGCGACGGAGAGGCGGTGGTGGAAGTCGATGCCGAGCACGGGGTCGGGGCCGATGGCTTCGCGGATGGCGATGAGCCAGCGCGCGGTGACGGCGAGGGACTCGCGGGGCTCGAAGATGGGGTTGGTCATCTCGTAGGGCACGGTGCGGATGCAGGACCAGCCGTTGTCGAGCAGCAACCTGGCGTCGGCGATCTGACCTTCCTGGGTGTTGGATTGGGTGGTGGCGAAGCAGGGGACGGCGCGGCGTTGCTTGCCGCCGAGCAGTTGGTGGACGGGGACGCCGAGCGCTTTACCGACGACATCGTGGAGGGCAATGTCGATCGCGGAGATCGCGGCGGTGAGGACGCGGCCGCCTTCGAAGTATTGGCTGCGATACATCAGTTGCCAGAGCGCACCGATGTTCATCGGGTTTTCGCCGATGAGGAATTCACGAAAGTGAAGGACGGCGCCCTGGACGGCGAGTTCGCGGGAGGAGAGGCCGGCCTCGCCCCAGCCGTGGATGCCGGAGTCGGTTTCGACCTTGACGATCATCTGATTGCGCGAGCCAATCCGGACGGGGTAGGTCTTGATGTCGGTGATCTTCATGGGTGGTTTCCGTTTGAGTGAGGGAGATCAGCGGCGGCGGAGCCGGAGTTGTTTGAGGGAACGCAGGCCGAAGGTGGGCTGCAGTTCGATGTCGTCGCCGGCCAGTTGCCAGTGCGGCAGGTGATCGACAAGGGTGCGAAAAGCGATGCGGGCTTCGAGGCGAGCGAGAGGGGCGCCGAGACAGAAGTGGATGCCGAAGCCGAAGCCCAGGTGCTTGTTGGGATGACGGAGGATATCGAGGCGGTCGGGATCGGGGAACTGGTCGGGATCACGATTGGCGGCCATCAGGAGCATGGTAATGGTCTGGCCATGTTTGAGGGACCGGCCGCGCCAGGTGAAGTTTTCAGCGACGCGGCGAATGCTTCGGGTGACGGGGTTGTGGTAGCGGACGAATTCTTCGACGGCGGATTCGACGCGGGCGT
>NYZD01000113.1 GCA_002685935.1 Planctomycetaceae bacterium
AGGGCGGGCACATGGGCGGCGGTGCCCCACCAGCCGGACCCGATCACGGCGCATCGGACCTTGGCCATGGCTCAGCTCAGCGCCGCGATGCAGGAGACTTCGACTTTGAGATCGAGCGCGAGGCGTTGGACCTCGACGGTGGCGCGGGCGGGCAGATTGGTTTTGCCCATGTATTGGCAGTAGACGTCGTTCATCGCGGCGTAGTCACGATTCAGATCGGACATATAGACGTTGACCATGACGATGTCGTCGAGCGTGCCGCCGGCTTCGGCGAGGATTTCCTTGATCCAGTCCATCACCTTGCGCATCTGCACGGCGACGTCGTCGGACACGGGCTTCATGTTCTCATCCCACCCGAGCTGGCCGGACACAAACACGAGATTGCCGCTGCGTGCGCCCAGACAGTAGGGCCGACCTTCTTGCTGCATGACGATTTCACGAGGCATGTTGGGTTTCCTTTTGTGAGTTGATCACGGATGCATCGATTTCATTGGAGAATAACGTTCATACGGCGCTTTGCCAGCGCCACGTTTCCTTGAGTTCGCGATTGAGCACGGCGGTCTCCGGCCAGCGGCCCTGAGTGAGGTCGATCACGCACTGGGCGGCCTCGACGACCATGTCATCGAGTGACTGGGTGTCGTTGCCGGCAATGTGCGGACAGACCACGACGTTGTCAAATCCAAACAGGGGATGGTCCCCGTCGGTCGGCTCATGCTCGAACACATCCAGGCCCGCCCCTCCGAGCCAGCCGGTGGCGAGGGCGTCGACGAGGGCGGATTCATCGACGAGGCCGCCGCGAGCGACGTTGATGAAGATCGCACCAGGCTTCATTTTCCTGAACTGTGCGGCACCCATCAGGCCGGCGGTGTCCTCGTTCAGCGGGCAGTTGAGGCTGACAAAATCGCTCTGGGCCAGCAGGGCGTCGAGGTCGGTCAGTTCGATACATTGTGACTCGGCGTAATCCGGATCGATCACGACATCGGTGGCGATGACGCGCATGGACATGGCGGCGGCGCGCGCCGCGAGACTGCGCCCGGTGCGCCCGAGGCCGACGATGCCGATGGTGCGGCCGCGCAGGGGCAGGAGGGTTGCCTCGTTGGGCCAACCGCCCTGCCGCATGGCGACGTCGTTGGCAACGATGCGCTTGGCGACAGCGAAGATCAGAGCGAGGGCGTGCTCGGCGACGCATGCGTGATTGGCGTTGGGCGTGATGGTTACGACGATGCCGCGCTGCGTGGCGGCGGGGATGTCGACGTTCTCGAACCCCACGCCGATCCGCGCGACGATGCGCAGATCGGGGCGGGCATCAAACAACTCGGCGGTGTAGGGTTCGCCCCAGGCGAGAACGGCATCGGCGCCGCGCATCGCATCGAGGACGCGCTGCGGTTCACACTCGCCGTGGGCGAATTGACTGTCGATCTCAAAGCGCACATCGAAGCCGGCATCGCGCAGCAGCTTCGTGCATGGGGCCGCCTCGTCGACGGTGCCATCGGTGCAGACGACGACGGTGCTCATGATGCGCTAACTCGCACGTACTTGCGGACGCGGGGGCAGTCGGCGGTGACTTCGCCCCGGCTGCCGCCGGCGGCCCAGGTGACCTCGCCGACGTAGATGGCGCCGCGCGAATCGAGCCAAATGTCGTGCGGGGCGTAGAAGTCGGCTGGGGCGTAAGGGTCTTGCCCGCCGCCCCATCGCGTGTGGACGTGGTCGTCGAGATCCATGATCGCCAGATGCGCGCCGGTCGAATCAGGCGGCACCGTCATCCAGGAGCACAGGCCGGCCTGATTGCCAACTTCAGCAACAAAGACGTTGTCATCGGAATCGATGTAGAGATTGGTCGGGCGGACCACGTGGGTCCACTCATTGATGAATTGACCGTCGCGGCTGAATATCTGAATGCGACAGTTTTCACGGTCGCACACGTACAGGCGGTCGCGGCTGTCGATGAATAGGCCGTGGGGCAGGTGGAACTGGCCGGGGCCGTCGCCGGGACTACCCCAGGATTGAATGAGTTTGCCGTCGGCGGCGAAGCGGTGGACGCGGCAGTTGCCGTAGCCGTCGGTGACGTAGAACTCGCCGTCGGGTGCGGTGACGACGTTGGTGGGGAAGTTGAACGGGCCGGCCGGCTGTTTGATGGTGCGATAGTCCATGTCCGTCACGCCGGTGTCCGACGGTTGGTCGCGCGTGCCGAGCGTGAACAGCAACTCGCCGTCGAGCGTGAATTTCCGGACGGTGTGGCCGGCGTCATCGGTGATGAACATGTGGTCGTTGGCATCGATGTAGATGCCGTGCGGCCGGGCGAACATGCCCTCGCCCCAACTACGAATGAAATTACCGTCGGCATCAAACACGATCAGCGGCCTGTCGCCGCGATTGAAGATGTACACGCGATCCTGTGAATCGGTGGCGACGCCGGCCGCATCGACGTAGTCGTACCCGCCGGGCAGAGCGCCGAAGCCAGGCACGGGGCGGTACTGGAATCGGCCTTCGCCGACGATGGGTGCGGATGCATCGTGCTGGGTCGTCATGGTCGCTCAAATCTCCTGTGTGATATGGCGCGGCCGGGCCGGCTATTCGTCCGGGAACGCGAGCGGGGTCCACTCCCAGTCGGACGTGTATTTGATGTTGCTCATGTAAGGGGTCTCGACAACGCGGTTGCCTTCGACCTTGGACAGGTGGCCGGCGTGGAGCATGCCGCTGGTCAGTAGCGTGCGCTCAACGGGCCAGGCCGGCGTGCCGGTGAGAATCATCTTCTCGATGCCCTTGACCTGCCGCGCGAAGTGGGCGAGCGTCGCCTCTTCGTGCAGCCAGAACATGGTGCTGTCGCGCGTGCCGTCCTCGTACCGCCAGGCGGCGGCCCAGTGCAGGACGGAATAGTTCAGGCAGAACATCGAAGCGCGCGTGCCATCCACGTAATTGACGATGAACAGCGTGGGGTCTTCGGCGTTCTCCTTGACATACTCAATCGTGCGCGGCGGATCGTTGCGGGCCAGGGCGTCGGCGAGCAACTCTCGATCCCACACCTTGCCTTCGGCATCCCAGATCGCCTGGCCGGTGAGACATTGCACGGAGGCGACGCCGGTCTCGCCGCCGGCGCGGCGTTCGGCAAGGGTCTGAATCATCTCCATGCCGTGAAAGCCGTAGAGATCGGTCGTGTGATAGGAGATGGCGACGATTTCCTTGACCTTCGCGCCGCGCGGAATCTCGGCTTTGGGTTGGCGCCAGCCGACGGGCACGGACGAGCCGGCCATCAACGGAATGCCCAGCTCCTTCGCGGTTGAATAGATGTGCCACGAGTCCTCCCAGTTGTCAGCCAGATACGCATCGACGAACACCGGCGCGACTTTGCCGCTGCGCTGCATCACGTCCACGGCCGCATCGAAGAACTTGCGATGCGGGTAGATCATCTGATTGGTCCTGGAGTAGGGATAGTCCTGCCAGATGTCGCAGATGATCACGCCGCCAACGGCAAGTTCGCCGGTACCGAGCGTGAGCGCGTCTTCCATGGTCGGACTGATGCGGACGTCGTAGTCGGCTGCGATCTGCGCGGACATGTCGTCATGCCGGGGGAAGTCGACGTAGAGCGATGCAAGATAGAGTTGCGAGGGCTCGCCTTTGCCGTCATTGGAATAGGTGCGGATGATGCGGCCGAGCATGACCTCAGGGTGTGAATGCGGGAACCACGACGACACGAAGCCGGTGACCGGCCGTTTGCCATCGGAGAGGCGGTCGTGATCGGTCAGCAGCACGGGCGTCGCGGATCTGGTGCAACCGCTGACGAGCATCAGGCAGGCGGCCAACAGGAGGAAGAGTCGATGTTTCATGGTGGTGCTCCGCTCGTCGCCGGGGATTCGGCCTATCGATGTTAACAGGGATGGATGCGGGCTGCGTCAGCGGGTGACCTGGGCGACGACGGGCTCGCCGCGCTCGAACCGATCGAGGTTTTCGGCGGCAAATTGGGCACGTTTACGGCACGTGCCATCGCTGCCGCCGGCGTTGTGCGGGGAGATGCAGACGTTCGGCAACTGATACACCGGAAGCGTGGGGTCGGGCGGCTCGGCGGCAAACACATCCAGGCCGGCCCCGGCGATGCGGCCGTTCAGTAAGGCGTCATACAGCGCCGCCTCATCGATCAGCGCGCCGCGAGCGACGTTGATGATGCAGGCGGTGGGTTTCATCAATCCAATGCGGCGGGCATCGATTGTGTGACGCGTCTCGGCCGTGAGATGCAGATGTGGGGAAATGAAATCACATTCGGCGATGACCCGGTCGGTGTCGGCGGCGGACCCGAGGAAGTCGGGTTGAATCTCATCGAGCACGGCCCGATCGATGGGGGCGACGTCAACGGCGTGGACGCGCATGTCGAATGCTTTGGCGCGTCGGGCGAGTTCCTGTCCGCTGTTGCCGAAGCCGATGATGCCGAGCGAGCGGCCGGCAAGCTCCATGGGCATGGGCAGATACCATTTGCCCATTTTGAAGTTGAGCGCGCCCTGTTTGTACACGTGGGCGAGCATCAGGATGAACATCATCGCGCTTTCGGCCAGGGCGACGCTGCTGAGATGGCCCGGACAATGGGCGAGCATGATACCGGCGTTGAGGATGCGATCGACCTCGACGTGGTCCAGGCCGTTGGTTTGTTCCTGGATGAATCGCACGCCTGCATCGGCGGCGAGATCGATCTGCTCGGGGGTGATGACGCCGCCGAAATCGACGATGGCGTCGACGCCGACGAACTGCGGTGCGGCAGGCTGAGTGCGGTCGAATTTGGTGTAGGGTCCGCGGCGGCCGATGGCACGTTGGATCTCGGCGCCCTCGGCCACGTTCAGATCGTCACTGGTATGCGGGATATAAAGGGTCTTAAGCTGATTCATATCGGCGGGCGATCCTGTTGGGGCAGAATCATCGCGGGACAATCGCCGTCCAACACGTGATTTTCAGCGTATAATAGTCACTGTGCAGGATTTAGCACGACCGGTGCTTGTTGTGTGCGCCAGCCGATAGTATGGGCGCCGGACGACAAAGGCGACGACCGGAATGAGACGGAATTCGCATATATGTCCAGTAATTTGATTGCCTTACAGAATAAGTTTCTCGGTCATGGCCAGACGGTCTATGACGAGCTGTCGCGTCTGCACGAGCAGCAGGGCCACATCAGCGATGGAGATATCGAGGCGTTGGCGAGGCAGTTCAGCCTCCCGGCCCAGCACGTGCGGTCGACGGCGAAGTTTTACGACGAGCTGTCGCACGACACGCCGGCCAGACACGTGGTCCGCGTGTGCAACGGCGAGGCATGCCGAGCGGCGGGGTGCGACGAGCTGATCGATCAGATGCAGCAGAAGCTGGGTTGCTCGCTGGGTGACACGAACGGCGACCGCGTGCGCCTGGAACACGTGACGTGCGTGGGCTATTGCGGCTGCGGGCCCAACGCCTTGGTCGATGATCTGCCGGTGACGCTGGCCGATGACGCGGCCGTCGATCAGGTGATCGAACACGTGACGGACGGCGCGGCGCTGGCACTGGAGGAACCGGCGAACGCCGTGTACCGTCCCACTGCTGACGGGCCTTGCGTGCTGATGCGGCATTTTGACAAGGACGTGGTGTCAGTCGATGCGGCGCGAGCGGCGGGGATTTACTCGGCGCTGGAACGGGCGGTCACGACGATGACGCCGGACCAGGTGGTCGAACAGATCACCGCGAGTCAGTTGCGCGGCCGCGGCGGCGCGGGGTTTCCGACCGGCATCAAGTTTCAGACCGTGCGCGATAACGAGCCTGACGATGGATCGGGGCGGCGGTTCATTGTGGTCAACGCCGATGAAGGCGATGCCGGGGCTTACATCGACAAGGAACTGTTCGAGCGCGATCCACACACGCAGCTCGAGGGGATTCTGATCGCGGCGTATGCGTGCGGGGCGCGCGAGACGGTCGTCTACAACCGGTTTGAGTATCCGCGAGCGCTGCGGATCATGCGGCAGGCGGTCGAAGAGGCGAAGGCGGAGGGACTGATCGGTCAGCCGTTGTTCGGAACGGATTTTCAGTGCGACGTGCGCGTGGTCAAGGGACAGGGCGCGTACATCTGCGGTGAAGAGACGTCATTGCTGCGTTCGCTGGAAGGCGTGCCGGCCCTGGTGGGCACGCGGCCGCCGTTCCCAGCCCAGAAGGGATTGTGGGGCTGTCCGACGGCGGTGAATAACGTTGAGACGATTCACAATCTGTCGTGGATCATCGCCAACGGCGGCGCGGCGTACGCGGCGATCGGCCACGAGAAGTCACGCGGCACGAAGGCGGTGAGCCTGAACACGCGCGTGAAGCGGCCGGGCATGTATGAAGTGCCGCTAGGCACGACACTGCGCGAATTGATATTCGACATCGCCGGCGGGATGGCCGACGGCCAGACGCTTAAAGCGGTGCAGGTCGGCGGGCCGCTGGGCGGCATTCTGCCGGAATCGATGCTCGACACGCGGCTGGACTTTGAGAGTCTCGCGGCGGCGGGCGGGATTCTCGGCCACGCGGGCATCGTCGTCTACAGTCAGGATGACGATCTGATGAGGATCGCGCGCGGCCTGATGCACTTTTGCGCGGTCGAGAGCTGCGGCAAGTGTTTCCCCTGCCGCATCGGATCCGTGCGCGGCACGGAGCTGATGGATCAGATGATCGACACGGGCGCGACCGAAGAGCGCATGAATCTGCTCACCGAACTGTGCGAGACAATGAAGTTCGGTTCACTGTGCGCGCTGGGCGGGATGATCCCGATGCCGATTGAGAGTTTGATGACGTATTTCCCCGAAGAGATTGATCGCTACCGGCGTGAATCGGGAACGACTGCCGTGCCCGCGTAAGTCAGTGAGCCGATCGACGAACGAGGTCTGGTTACATGATCCGAAATGCTGAATCAGCGTCAGCGAAGCAAGTCGATGTCCATATCGACGGTCAAGCGGTGACGGTCGCGGAGGGCTCGACGATTCTCACCGCGCTGCGCAGCGTGGGCAAGGATGTGCCGACGTTGTGCTACTCGGATCGGATGGAACCGTATGGCGCCTGCCGCACGTGCCTGGTGGAGGTCGAAGGGCGCAAGCCGGTCGCCGCGTGCCACACGCCGGTGCAGGCGGGCGCGTCGTATCGCAGCCACTCGCCGCGGCTTTCGCGCTTGCGGCGGAACATCACCGAACTGATCGTCTCGGATCACCCGCTGGAGTGTTTGGACTGCACGGCGAACGGTCGGTGCGAGTTGCAGTCGCTGGCCCAGCAGGTGGGACTGCGGACGCCGCGCCATGAGAATCCGCGGACGCATAATCCGCCGCGCGACGATTCACATCCGTTTGTGAAGCTGGAAATGGACAAGTGCATCGGTTGCGGCCGATGCGCGCGGGCGTGTGATGAGGTGCAGGGATCGTTCATCCTCGGCATGTCGGGGCGCGGGTATGACGTGAAGGTGATCGCCGGCAACGACACCGGCTTCGAGGAAGCCAAGTGCGTCAGCTGCGGGCAGTGCGTGTTTGAGTGCCCCGTGGCGGCTCTGGAAGAGCCCGGCACGCGCGAGCACGGTCTGCCGGATCAGACGGTCACGACGACGTGTTCCTATTGCGCTGTGGGGTGCGCGCTGGACGTGCACGTGAAGGATGAGCGCGTGGTGAACATCACGCCGAGTCCCAGGGGATCGGCCAACCGCGGCCACACGTGCGTAAAGGGACGCTTCGCGCATCAGTTCGCGCACAGTGACGATCGACTGACGACGCCGCTGATCCGCACCGACGGCGGCTTCCGTGAAGCATCGTGGGATGAAGCGCTCGACCTGATCGCCCGCCGACTGACTGACATTCGCGACACGCACGGGCCGGACGCGATCAGCGTGATCAGCTCGTCACGATGCACGAATGAAGAGAACTATCTGATGCAGAAGTTCGCCCGCGTGGTGTTGCGGACGAACTCGGTGGACAACTGTTCGCGCGTGTGTCACTCGCCGTCGGCGTATGCGCTGGGCCAATCGCTGGGCACGGGCGCCGGGACGAACAGTTTTCAGGACGTGGAAGTTTCCGACGTGCTCATGATCGTGGGCGCGAACCCGACCGAAGCGCATCCGGTGTTCGGCGCGCGCATCAAGCAGGCGGTACTGGGCGGATGCAAGCTGATCATCCTCGATCCGCGGAACATCGAGCTAGCGCACCTGTCGGACGTGCACATCGCGCTGCGTCCGGGATCGAACGTCGCGGTGATCAACGCGATGCAGCACGTGTTGATCGAGGAGAATCTGATCGACCCGCAGTTCATCGCACAACACGCCGAGGGCTTTGAGGAGGTCCGCGCGGAGCTGGCCACCTGCACGCCACAGTGGGCGGCTGAGATTGCCGGCGTGGAGCCGCATGTAATTCGCGATGCGGCAAGACTGTATGCCTCCGGCGGCGCGGCTCAGATTCTCTGGGGCCTGGGCGTGACCGAAGCGGGACACGGTTCGAACGCAGCGTTCGGGTTGATCAACATGGCGGTGATGACCGGCAACATCGGCCGGCCCGGAACGGGATCGAGCCCGATTCGCGGGCAGAACAACGTGCAGGGGGCGTCGGACGTGGGCGCGCTACCGAACGTGTTCAGCGATTATCGCAAGGTGACCGATCCCGAAGCGCGGGCCGACCATCGCAGCGTGTGGGGCGTGGAGCCGCCGGACAATCGCGGCTTGCGGATTCCCTGGATGTTCGACGCGGCGCACGCGGGCACACTCAAAGCGATGTATATTCTGGCCGAGGACGTGGCGCAGTCCGACCCGAACACGACGCACGTGGTTGGCGCGCTGGAGGCTCTGGACTTTCTGGTCGTGCAGGAAATCTTCATGAACCCCACCGCCGAACTCGCCGACGTCGTGTTGCCCGGCACGACGTTTCTGGAAAAGAGCGGGACGTTCGTCAATTCAGATCGGCGGATCCAGCGCGTGCGGGCGGCCATCGAACCACTGGCAGGCACGCGGCGTGATGCGGATGTCACCAACGCGATCGCGCGGCGGATGAATGTCGATCTCGGAGTTGACGACGGGCCCGACACGCCGGTCGATCCCAGTCGCGTGATGGATGAGATCGCCAGGCTCAGCCCGAAATGGGCGGGCGTCAGTTACGATCGCCTCGCCGAACACGGATTCCTGCAATGGCCCTGTTGGGATGCCGAGCACCCGGGCACGGATATCGTGCATCGGGATGGCGCGTTCCTGAGGGGCAAGGCCCGATTGACGGCGACGCCTTGGCAGGAACCCGGCGAGCTACCCGACGATGAGTATCCCATCATGCTGACCACGGGTCGGCAACTGTTCCACTACAACGTGGGCACGATGACGCGGCGAACCGATGTGTCGCAATTAGACACCGCCAAGCAAGAGACGCTGCGCATTCACCCCAGCGACGCGAGGAAGCTTCAGGTGAAGCACGGCAGGGATGTGGATGTCACGTCCCGCCGCGGCACGGTGCGCGTCCGCGCCGAAGTCACGCGCGCGACGAACCCCGGCACGGTGTTCATGACGTTTCATTTCCCCGAATCGCGGACGAACCTGCTGATTGGCGATGCGACCGATGAGTTCACGGACTGCCCGGAATATAAGGTCAGTGCGGTGCGCGTCGCGCCGGTGACCGACGAGTCGGCGCCGACGGACGCCACGGCCGACGCCAGCGCGACGCCGGTGGCGAAGTGAGACGCCCTACTGCCGGCGCTCGCCCCTGTACCGACTGACACAACACAAACGATGAGCGACGCCACATCCAAACCCGCTTCGGTGTTTCGCTGGGCGGCCGGATCACCGCCGACTGAATCCCATGATGAACTGGCGCGCGAGGAGCCGCTGGAGATTCGCGTACGCGGCCGGGCGGTGAGCGTGACGATGCGCACGCCCGGCCATGACGAGGAGTTGGCGATTGGATTCCTGCTTGCCGAGGGCATGATCCGCGGCGCAGATGACGTGGCGCACACCGCGCCGTCGGCACGACATCCTGAGGGCAACATCATCGATGTGTTCCTCGCCGCGGGTGTGGAGATCGATTTCGACCGGCTGACACGGCACGTGTTTGCTTCGTCGAGTTGCGGGCTGTGCGGCAAGGCGTCGATCGAGGCGGTGCACTGCCATTTCGATCCTGTCGAATCGGACGCGACGGTTGCGGCGGACGTCCTGTTGACACTGCCGCAGGCTCTGCGCGACGTGCAGACGACGTTCGAGCGGACCGGCGGATTGCATGCCGCGGCGCTGTTCGAAACCGACGGGAATCTGATCGTGATCCGCGAGGATGTCGGGCGACACAATGCCGTCGATAAGGTGTTGGGCTACGCGTTGTTGCATGATCTGTTGCCGTTGGATCGCACGGTGTTGATGATCAGCGGTCGCGCGTCGTTCGAGATCATGCAGAAATCGCTCGCGGGACGCATTGCGATCGTGGCGGCGGTGTCAGCCCCGTCGGGATTGGCCGCTGAATTCGCGCGCGACAGCGGGCAGACGCTTGTCGGATTCCTCCGCGATCAGCGGTTGAATGTCTACGCTGAACCGCAGCGGGTCATATTTCCCAAGTGATCCGATCGGTCAGATCACACGCAAGTCACACGACACAATCAACGGGGGACGTACCGCACAGCCTGTCGCCACTTTCCCGTCGCGGCGATATCATGCGTGCCGATACATCGTCGCGCGATGCAAGGCGCGGCATGGAGATCGTCATGTTTGACGAAATCAAAGTGGCTGCGTTTTCGTTTGTGCCCCGCAAGTTCGATCTGGCGTGGAACGCCGATCAGTTGGAGAAATACTACCGACAGGCGGCGCGCCGTGGGGCGAAGCTTGCCTTGGCGCCGGAAGAGGCGCTGGATGGCTATCCGGTGAATGACGTGCTGTTCAAGAAGCTCTCACCACAGCGCATGCGCGACGCGGCGATCTCGATTCGCGATCCGTACATTCAGCGGTTCAAAGTGCTGGCTCGGGAATTGAAGATGTCGCTGGCGTTCGGGTTCGCCGAGCGGATCAAGGATGAGATCTACAACTGCGCGCTGTTCATCGATCATCGCGGCCGGCTGTGCGGGCGGTACCACAAGATGCTGCTGGCCGAGGGGCATGAGCCGAGGCAGTGGTACAACCGCGTCGGGTCGAGGAGCCGCGCGATCGCCACGCCGTTTGGCAAGTGTGGTTTCATGATCTGCAATGACCGGTGGAATGCGGATCTGGCGCGGATCCCCGTGTTGGACGGAGCGCGGTTTATGCTGATTCCCGCTTACGGCAACAAGGGGCGCCCACAGGACGAGGCCGTGCTCGCCGTGGCCCGGCAGAACGGCATTCCCGTGCTCGAGGCCAACGTTGGACTGCTGCTGCTCGTGAGTAAGGGTGAGATCGTCGAACGCGTGAAGCGTAGTACCGCGATGATCGTCGGCACGATGGCGATCCCGGCGATACCGAGCGCCGCGAATCGGGACAAACAAGAGCGGCGATTCCTGGTCTGGCGCAAGCCGGAGCTGCTGCGGCGGTACCGCCGGCGCATCCGCGATGCGCGCTTCGCCGACAACACCATGGTCCCGGCCACAGAAATCAAGAAGCGCAGGTGATCCTGTTGAGAATCGGCGATGGCGCCGGCGGAGCATGACGTGGACGCATCAGCGACCCATTTATATTTCACGGATGTTCATAATCGGCGGCTGCGCACCGTTGACTTCGACACCGGCGTGATCACGACGATCGCGGGCGGCGGGCCCGACGACCCCGGTGACGGCGGGCCCGCGACGTGCGCGACGTTCTCCACGCACCCGATGCGGGTGCGGTTGGACGCGGCCGGCCACATCTTCGTGACCGACGCCCATCAGAATCGCGTGCGCCGAATCGATGCACAGACGCGCATCATCACCACCGTCGCGGGCAACGGCGACGAAGCATATCGCGGCGACGGCGGGCCGGCCACCGAAGCGGCACTGACCGTGCCCCACGATGCGCGGTTCGACCGGGCCGGCAATCTTTACATCGCCGACACCCGGGCCAATCGCGTTCGCAAGGTCGACGCGGCGACGGGAATGATCACGACACTGGCCGGCACCGGCGAAGCGGGGTACGCCGGCGACGGTGGGCCGGCCGTCGCGGCGCAGCTCGACGGCCCACTCGCGCTGGATATTGATACGGCCGGGAATATTTACATCATCGACACCGACGCTCTGCGGCTGCGGCGGGTCGATGCGGCAACGGGATTGATCACCACCGTCGCCGGATGTGGTGACATGGGACCGACTGAAAGCGGCATCCCGGCCGTCGAAGCGAAGTTCGGCCGCCCGCGTGACGTGAAACTCATCGCCGATGACTGTTTGTATCTGTTGGATGGCAACAACGCATCACTGATGAGGATCGATCTTGCCACGGGGTTGGTTCACGTGATCGCCGGCTGCAACGTCTCCGGATTCGCCGGCGACGGCGGCCCCGCGGCCGACGCGCAGATGGGCCATCCGTACAGCATGGCGATCGACCCGGCCGGGAACCTGTATTTCAAGGATTGCACGAACCGCCGCATTCGCAAGATCGACGCGGCCACCGGCATCATGTCGACGTTTGCCGGCAACGGCGAGCGAGGTTGGACCGGCGATGGCGGCCCGGCGCTCGATGCGTCGCTCGGCATCGGTTGAATAGAACGCGATCGGTCACAACCGTTCGCAGCATTCCAACAGGAATCGCGTCGCATCATGGCGCCAGAACCTGCCCGGTGAGTGACCCGGTGAGTTCACCACATGCAACTGATTCAACAGCATGTCGGCCGGCAGCGCGCGGCGCTGCTGCTGGTTCAGCTTCATCGCGAAGCGCACGCAGGCTTCGGTGCCCACCACGTCGTCCTGTGCGCCGATGCTCAGGTAAACATAGCGATCCGCAAGCGCTTCAACCCAACGATCGATGCGCAGTGGCCACGTGTGCGTCTGCGGACACGACCGCGTGAACTCCTCCGGCACGGCCCAATCCGTCACCGGTGACAGGCCCGCCACGGCGCGCACACGTGGATCGGACGCGGCAAGACGCAGCAGGCAGTACCCCGCGCGCGATACGCCGTACGATACGATCTTTCCGTTCGTCCCAATCCCTCGTTCAATACACGCATCGAGTGCGGCCTTGCCATCGGCGATGAACTGCTCGAACGGATCGTCACCGGCCAGATACGCCTTACCCCACGCGAGCGTGCTTTCGCCGTATTCGCCGACGCGCTCGCCGTGATGCGGCAGGTCAAACGTGATCACGTAATGGCCCGCGTCGAGAAACGGCTGGGTCGGGTGATTCTGCCCCGGATCGTGCAGCGCGTGATGTGCGGTCGCACTGATGTTCATCAGCAGCGACGACTCGGCGCTGATCAGCGACGGCTCAGGCGACGCGAGCGTGCACTTCAATGTGGCGCCGTCGCCCTGAACGGTGAATTCCTCAGTATTCATGGGCAGTTCGCCGCTCCTTGCCTGAACGAGTCGTGCTTCGCGTTGCGCAAATGGAACTTGAGACGAATCGTCTGCCCATTTGAGTGAATCGTATTGGGCCTTGCGTCAGGTCATTTCCTGCTGAAACGCGTGCGTCACGATTCTAAGCTAAGGTCGACGGCAGTATCCAACCGACGCACTGCCCCACGTCGCAGACATCCAATGGCTCAAGCACGCAACTGTCGTCGATCCGTTGCGTTGAGGCGCACCTTTTGCCAGTCTCTGTGCCGGCCGATAGGTTATCACGTTCATTCGATGATGTTGCGGGCAGTCGACACTCCATCTTGAAAGGTCAATCCGTTGGCGAACTGGGAAACAATCAATGCGCAGTACATTCAGGAGCACGGGATCGAGGGCCGGCAGCGCGACCTGCCCGACACCGGCATCCCGATCCAACTGGTGCCCGGCGACATCTACGAGCCCAATCAGTTCCTCCGGGTTACGCTCGCCGACGGCGTGACCGCCCGATTGGCATGGGGACGCGGCGCGCTGCTGGCGGTGATCGAGATGGCGGCGCACAGCGTCGGTCCCGAACACGTCGTCACCGGCGACACCTACATCTTCGGCGACGGCGGATCGGCGACGATCGCGATCGACGGCAATGACTCGGCACTGACCGATGGCGATCTTGTGTACCTCACCGAAGGCACGCGCGTCGCGCTACGCGCCGGGCCGAGTGGATTTAAGGCCCTGGAGATTAATTCACCCGTGCGCGTCGATCTGCTGCGGGCCGCGGGGATCGACGTGCCCGCCGGTGTCGACGGCAGCTTTCCCGACCTGTCCGACCGCCCGCCGTCGTTGGACGCCAACCGCATTTGTCCGCTGGCCGACATCACCGTCACGCCCGTCGGCCCACCGCAAGCCGGCGGCGGCCCCGCGACGCTCGCCACCGCCAGCGCCCGCATCATCTGGGGTCGACACATGATGCTCAGCTTCGTGATGATGGCGCCCCACTCGCATTTCCCGATGCACATCCATCCCGAAGATCAGTTGATGATGTGCATGAACGGCGAGTTGATCGAGGGCCTCGCTCATCACTTCCCGTCGATGCGCGGCGACAAGCGAAACGTGATCCTCCAGCCCGGGGGCATGGTCCATTCTGCCGAGTTGGCCGACGCCGGCGCCGAGTGCCTCGACATCTTCTGGCCCATCCGCCCGGACTACCTGGAACACGCGTTGAAGCATCAGGCGCACAGCGGCGCATAAGAACAACGGCAAGGCGCGGAAGGACCTCTGATGAAGTTGATGCAAAACACGCTGACGATGCGCATCGAGCCGGCGCAGGGCAAAGTGTATTCGATTGACGTGGATGTGGAACAAATCGGCCTGTCGCGCCATGCCGGCCGCGATATCGCCAGGACCCGCGCCGATCTGGAGACAGTCCGTCACGGCGGCTGCGCCATTCACGATGCGGCCGGGGTGTGTCTCAAGAGCCGATGCCTGCTCACCAACGAGCGCGCCATCGAAGTGCAGGGCCCTCAGACCTCCGGCGAGGTTGAGTTCGTCGCGATCCGCCACGCCGGCGAGTTGTTCATCTCCGTCGGCAGCGACCACAACGATCGCAGCATCGACCAGATGTGGACTGAGATGCTGGGCAAGGTTAGCGATACCGCCAAGAGCAAGCAGATGGCGCCGGCCGTCGTTGCGACCACCGCGTGGCGTTACGAAGACATCAAAGCACACTGGGACGGCATCGCTTTGAACAGCTATGTGACGATCGATGACCGGCGCGTCGCGTATCAGGCCTTCACACTTGGCGATCTGCTCGACCTGGAATACTACCTGGCCCTCGGCGATTGGCTGAGCGCCGACGGCAGCGTTCTGTTCGGCGGGTCAAACCACCTGCTGCCGACGATCCCGTCGCATGTGTTCCAGATGCAGCGGTCCGCCGAAGGCGTGGTCTTTCCCGATGACTTTCAGTTCGAGATGATCGACTCGATCCTCAGTCGGCGGATCGAACACGCCTACACGATTCACGCGCTCGAGCCGCCCGGGTCACTGAGTCTCTAGCGCCCCTTTTGAATCACTCGGTTGACTCAAAGGGGCGCTGGCGAACTGTCCAGTTCGAGCAACTTCGATTCAGACCACCAGAATAGGTCCGCCCAGCAGCGTAACGTTCACGCTGCGCCAGGCCAACCGCGTCAAAGAAGGCTCTGGCCACCACCGTGTCCGTGGACTATCCTGCGGGTTTCAACCGACCTGATGGTGACCCACATGGCCAAACGGAAGACGACCACAACGCGCGGCACGAGGAAGAAGACGACCCGTCGCAAGACCGCCAAACCTCTGGACCCCGTCGCCCTGTCCAATCAGTTCATGCAATTCCAGGGCGGCGATATCAACGGCGCCCTGGATGAACTCGGCGAGAACACGCCGCTGCTGGCGCTGTCGATTCGCCCGCTGCGGCCGGGCATGAAGATGGCCGGACTCGCGGTCACCTGGAACGCCGTGCTCGCGGCCGAAGATCCGTTCGACCGCGAGGACGCCAAGATCAAACGCTGGGTCCGGCCGACCGACTTCATCACCCCGGGTACGGTGCTCGTCTATCAGCCCGGTGGCGAGATGTCGCACGGCCACTTCGGATCGCTCTACGGCACGATGGTGCAGGCCGCCGGCGCCAACGGCGTGGTCGTCGACGGCAACCTGCGTGATTCCGACGGGCACGCCGCATTGGAAAACTGGTGCGCCTATTCACGCGGGTATAGCCCGCTCGAGGCCGCATCCAGAATCATCTGGCTGGAACCCAACAAGCCGGTCCTGATGAGCGGTGAACTGCAGCGGTGGGTCACCGTCTACCCCGGCGACATGATCTTCGGCGACGGCGACGGCGTGATCGTCGTGCCCCAGCGCCTGATCGAACCGGTGCTCAAGAAGGCCGGGAAGATCGCCGGGAACGAGGAACGGGCGCAAGCCGACTACGCAGCCGGAATCGATCCCGACGTCGTCGAGAAAAAATGGGGCGCCGCTTGAATCACCGAGCGCCCAGGCGCCGATCGATGATGTGCTGGTCCAGTCCTTCCTTCATGCACAGCGACATGAACGCCAGGGACGACAGAATGAAACCCAGCGCGGCCGGATCGTTATCCGCGCGGTGCTCGGCATAATCCTCAACACGATCCAGCCCGCCGGTCTGCAGCGAACTGAATCCGATCGTGCCGTCATCCTGAATCTCAGGCCCCATCACCCACACCGCGCCGCCCGATCCCGCCCAGAACGTCGCCGGAATCCACCGGGCCACGGTCGCCCGCCCGATCGCTGATGAATACAAGGCCGTGCTCGCGATACAGAAGTTGGACATCTGACCATTGAGCAACTGCGGAAACGGATCCGCCACCGGCATGCGCGCCGTCACGCGATGCGCCAGACAGCGCAACGCGCAGATGACATCAACATACTGCGGATGATCGGTCGGCAGATGTTCCAGCAGCCCCACGATGCCCGACAAGACATAAGCGTTACCCAACGTCCACAGCCCCGGCGTCACGCGGCGCCGATGCGCGCCCCGCCCGTACGCCGAATACCACAAGCCCGACTCCGGTTCCTCCAGCCAACGCTGGTGGCCGAACAGTTGCGTGCATGCTTCATCAAAGTAACGCCGCTGCCCGCTCGCAGCGCCGCACAACGCCAGCAGAGGCAGCCACGATGCGAGCGTCTCCACGCGATATCCGCCCGCGTCATCCAGAAACACACCCGTGCGATCCCGCGCCATTGCCTCGATCTTCTGATCCACTGATTGAATCAACCCATCAGGCAACGCGCCGGGCGTGTCACGATGCGCCAACTCAGCGTGCAGATGCCAGCCCACCACGTCGTCCAGGCGATCTCCGCCTTCGGCCAACAGAGCCCTTGCATGGTCAAGGCTCTCACGGTCCCGATGGACGTCAGAGTGATGAAGCAGCCCCATCACCGTACCCCCGGTCACATCATGCTCCGGCAGCGCATCCAGTTCGAGCGTACGCTTGAGCATCGGCGGCGTCAGTTCATCGGAAAACTTCAACTTGGCCGGATAATTGCTGATGCAATCGGGGATGTACGCCGTGACGATGACCGGTTTCTCATCCGGTTCGGTCGCGTTGAACGGCTTCTTTTCGGCCAACTCCATCACGGCGGCGAAAGCGCCGAGCGCCGTCCCGTCGCCGTGCGGATCGTTGAACCGGCCGCAACTGTAATACTGTCGCTCGTAGTTGTACCCGCCGGCGTACGTCGACACGTTGTGAATGTTGCCCACCTCATCGACGAGGCCTTCCAACCCGCGGCATCCACGATAGGCGATGTCCGCGAACTCGCCACCGAGCGTGCCGTTGATCACGCCGTACCCGAAGCCGCAGGAGAACAGGCCCGTGCCCGACGCCTCCTCAAAACAATCCGGTCGATCCAGCAGCTGGCGATACAACCCCGACGGCGTCTGAAAGGCGGCCACGCCTTTGCAGATCCTCGTCCAGGCGGCAAAGATGTCGTCATACGCCGGGTGGCTTCGATCCCACAGGTGCATCGCGCGGCCCCACGCATCGATCAGCCAGCCGTTGCCGCGCGCCCACAGCCCGGGGTTCGGCCGATTCGAATGCATCGAGTGCCCCCATCGGCTGTACCAGACACCCGTCGCGGGATCTTCCAGGTACCCGCGGAAAATCTCCATGACGCGCGCCGCCTCGTCGAAGTACCGGTGATCATTCAGGAGATGGCCGCAAATCAACGGCAAAGTGAACGGGCCACAGAACACATCGACCGTGTAGCGACCCGACGGATCGAGCACGGCTCCCTCACGATCGCGCCGTTCCTCGCTCAGCAGCTCGGCGCCGCGCTCCTCCACGCCCGCGACATATTTCCGATCACCAGTCGCGTGATAGAGGTGCGTGTCAAAGGGATTATCGCCCGGCGGGAAGTGTTCAAGGTAGAAATCGAGATACCGTTGATCCTGCGTCGCGCGAAACAAATGCAACAGACCATACGCGCCGTACACCCACATATAGGTGTCCTGCCGAGGAATGCGCATCACGCGCTCGGCCAGAATGCGTGCGACCTCAGGAATGCTGCGATCTTGCGTGGACGATCCGGTAGCGCGGGCCATCATGACAACTCCTGTTACTGCGGAATTCGGACGCGACATCCTAGAGTAAATCCCCCGTCGTCAACAGGGCGCGGCAACAGGGCTGCCCGGCCGATATTCCGCCATGCTCGAAAGTTATGAAAGGGAATGCACCACGCCGATCCGCCGAGATTCAGCGAAACGCAGCAGGTTGGCATGCGTCAGAATCCGATCGGCCGCGACCGGCGGCTCCCGCGTATCCATCGCCCGCACGAACGCCTCGAACTGCCGCATCGCCCCCCGATGAAACTGCGAGCCATCCAGTTCCACCGAGCGATGCCAATCGGCGCCCCCCGCCGCGACGACCATCGGCACGTGAGTGTCGCGAATCAGTTGCAGGATCGCATGACGACCGCGTTCGTACCCAATCCGCAACACGTCCCCGCCATCGTCGCCCACGTTGATCACGCTGACCGGACGGCATCCCATCAACGCGTCGATCAGGTCCAGTAAGTCAGCGCCGTAGCCGACCGGATCACCCGAAGCGGTCGCCGTCACCCAGCGCACGGGCGCACCGGCATCGTCCGCCGGACGCAGACACTCATCCAGGTAACGCATGAAGCAAGTGACATGCAGCGGCACCCCACGATCCTGCCCCTCTGCCAGCAGGCCTCGCAATACGTCCGCCTGTTCGAGAATGATGCGATCGAGGAACAGCGGAATCCCGCGCTCGACCAGCGGTGCGACCGCTCGGTAGTCGCGTGCGTCACCCCCGGCCGGGAACGGCACGATCACGCCATCCATTCCCTCGGCGAATTCCTCCAGGGTTGCCGCGACCGGCACGTCGAACGTCGCGCCAAATGCCTCGGCCGCGGCACGGTCGTCGTCGTACACGCTGACCAGTCGAGCACCCGCCAGCGGTACGCGCCCCCCTAACGTTTCATCAAATCGATCCGCCCGCGCCGCACCGGCGTGCTCGATCATCAGGCGTCTGTCGAACGCACCAAAATACCCACCGAACCAGTAGGATCGCCCATCCACACGGCACATACCGATTCGTTTCATCCGTCCGCCCGACGTCGACTGATGGTCACGTGACTCCGCTCGCGGCGAACCGCGCCGGGGCAGCACGCCCCGCACGCCGACAATAGTAGCACAAGCATCCGCCGCACATCGAAACGATCAGATTTCGCTGGGCGCCTCGGCGTCGTCCTCGTCAGTCAGATCATCCAGATCGTCCGTGTCATCCGGGCCGTCAACTTCGTCCGTCCACAGATCATCGTTGTCGCCCGGCGTCAACCACTCCCGCATCGTCGGCCATTGACGAGCCGCCGTGGCCGTGACCAGCATCAAGACGAACAGTCCAACCGAGACCAGCAGCGTCGGCAGCCATAGCTGCCACACGCGCCCGCCGATTCGATCCGCATCAAAACTCACCGTCATCTCATCGAACAGATCCACCTGCAGTGGCCGCGTGAACTCCAGCACGCGACCCCGCAGCGGGGGCGTCACCATCAACTGCACGCTCTGCCCCGCCGCCGCCGACTGTGCGCTGATGATCTTGTTCGTGATCATCTCAAGGTTCTCGCTGTCCGCCTGGCTCAGCGAGCTGCGCAGCCGCTCGGCATCGGCCTCGCGGAAATTCTCCGCCAGCGCCGGAGCGCTCGGCTGCCCGACGCCCGGCGCCGCGCTCTGCCCATCGATCACACGCAGCCGGCCGCGGTCCCCACGATGCCGACCAGTGTCTGCTCCTGAACGAGCCGATGCAATTGCACGCGGGCATCTTCATTCAATGCCTGGTCGGACATCGAATAATGCCACGCCTTCTGCAGCGCCTCCTTGGCGGCATACTGGTGACCCTCTCGCGCATACGCCTGGCCGCGCTCCTGCATCTCAACCGCGAACGAGGTATCCAGCTTCGTCCGTGATTGCAGCGCCAGATCGTACCGCGACCCGTCATAATGCGCAATCTTCGGATACCGCACCGACGCCTCGTCCACCGCGAGCGTGCCCTCAAAATTGTCGTACTCATATTCCGGCGGCAGGTACAGAACCCACTTGATGTTCTGCAACGGCAAATCAAATCGCGGCCCTCTGAACTGGCTGATCGGCCCGCCGCCAGATCCGCTGTTCATCACGTAGGTCAACACCACCTGCGCCGACATCTCCGACCCGCCCGACTGCGGCAACGGCACCAGCAGCGTCCGCTGCGCGCCGACCATCTGCTGCGCCGGCGTGACCGACCGCTGATTCACCATCAGCGACCACACCGCCGACCCATCCGGCAGGCGCACGTTCAAATACCGCTTCGGCCCCGGCATCAACTCCAGCTCCGCGACATTGATCGTCCGGCCGTCAGCCGACACCACCGAATGAATCACGCACCGCTGCACCTGCGCTCCCAGCAGACTCGCCGACCCGTGACGATTCACCCGTAGCGCCAGTTCGTAGTCGCCGCTCAACGCTCGATAACAATACGCCGCGCTCGACTGATCGCCCACGCCAAACGAACTGTCGATCGTGCGCGGATCGGCCGGCGTCAGCGACGGCCCGACGGTCGGCCCGCTCAACTCCACCCGGTCCGTCGCCGTCACCACCACGTACCCGCGCTGATGGTCCGCCCCGTGACACCACACCGGCCCAAGCCCCACCTGCCCGTCGGTCATGCGGAATCGCGTCTCGTACCGCAACATCAACGGATAAGTCCGATCAAACCATTTGCCGTCCAACTCGATCCGCAACCGCGAAGGATCATCGTCGACCCGCTCCCAGCGTGCGATCTTCGGCCCGATCACCTCCAGGCCCCGCGCCCCGTCGGGAATGTCCAACTCAAAGACCTTCACCCCCGCGTTGTGCAATTCATAGCGCACCGATTGCGTGTGACGCACCGCGCCTTCGGTCACGTCCGCCCGGTGCAGGAAATCAACATTGATGCGCGGCTTGACGATCTCCATGTTCAGTTGCAGTAGCCAATCCGGCTGGAGTAACTTGAACGCCAGCGCCTCGCGGTTCGCCAGACCCAGATCGCGCGGATTCAACTCACTGACGCCCCGCCGCTGACCCACCGTCATCTGCACACCGCGCTCGGCCGCGATCACCACCTGCCCCACGTGCTTGATCGATTCAGCCACCGAGATCCGCGGCACCACCAACTGCGGCGGCAGCTCCGTCTCGGCGCGACTCAACGTCAGCTTCAGCGGCACCGCACCTTGCACCTTATTGCGGAAGTGCACCCGCACCGTGCGAACACCCTCGGCATCGGACTGTTCATCCCAATGGCTCACCGCTTCGGCCACGAGCGTGTCAATGTCATAGCCCGCCGGCAGATTCAGATCGACGCCAAAACGTCCGGCCTTGGCAATGTCCACGATCAGGTCCACGTTGTATTCCAGTCGCTCATCGGAAATGCTGAAGCTCGCCTGTTCGCGCACCCGCAGTTCCGACTGCACCGCGTTCAGCGTGATCGACAGCATGCGACGATCATCAGACAGCCGAAACGCCTGCCGAATATTGCCCACCACGCGCGGCGCCGACCCGCCCCACAGCACCGCCGCCGCACGGACGAAATCGGTCGCGTTCATCGGCGCCAGATCGCCCGTGGCCGTGATGTGCACCGCGTTCGTCGCCGCCAGTCCAATCGCCCCGCGCTGAGAGGCCGCCCCGTGCACCACCAGACCCGCGATCTCCAGATCCGCCGGCAGCGATTCAATCGGCTGCTGCGCCAGCACCGTCAACACATAATGTCCCGCCACCGCGGCCGTGAGTCGCGCCTCCAATTCGCGCGTCGTCGGGTCAAACCGCCACGTGCCCACGTGCTCGCCGCGCACCGCCGTGACCGTCATCGATCCCGGAACGCTGATCCGAATATCACTGATCTGCCCTGCGCGATCTGATACTTCAACTGATGATGCGCCTCGGCCAGACCCGTGTCGAATCGCACGACCGTCAGCACCTCGGCGATGAACATCGGCTTCTCGCGCTCGACACTGCGAGCGCGAGGGTGCCAGACGAAATCAGCCGGCGCGCCCGGCGCGAACATCGCCCGGGCAATCGTCGTCCCGCCGGCCTCGCTCCGCGTCATGCGTACCGCCTGCGGTGACCGAATCTCCACCCCCGTGTCCGGCACCACCAGTTCCACGGTATTCGCCAACGACGCCGGCATCGCCAGCCCAAACCGGCGCGACTGATCGGCGTTCGCACGACCCAGCGGGCTCAGAAACTCCAACTTCAACTTGTAATCACCTCGACGCGTGATCCGCAGCGCGTGTCGGCCGTCCTCATCAACCACCGACACATAGCGATGCGGCTGATCGTCCGACATCAGAATCGTGTCCCGTCCGATCAGCGGCAGCGTGATCGGATCGTCACAGGACACGTCGACTTCCATCTCAATCTGAACGCTGTCATCGCCCACGGTCAGCGTGCACCGCACGTCGCGCGCCCAGTCCTGATCGACCGACACGTCGTCCGCCCCGGCGGCAACCGCGCACCCGCCCGGCACAGATAGACAGGCCGCCAATACGATCGACGCCACCGCCGCCGGGCGACGCGCCAGCCGCGCGATCCCCACCCGCAGATACCAACCCAGCAATAGCGCCGGCACGCCACACGTCATCAACAGCGCCCCCGCACGCGTCACCTCCGGCAGTCGCGCCAACTGCGCCGCCACGTGCAGCGCAAAGCCCAACCCCAGCGCCAACAGCAGCGTCCATCCCGCCGATGCACGGAAACCGCGCTCAGCCGGATCTTCTCCGGCGCCACGCCGTCTCCACATCGCCGATCCCACCAGACACAACACCGTCAGCCCGCCGCCCACCAGCACGTGCAGCAGACTGATCTGCATCCGCCACGCCGGCAGCGCCCGCACCTGAACACTCAAGGGGACGGTGATATCAGGGCTCAACGTCTGGGTAAAACGAATCGTGCGCATCGCGTCATCATCGGGCGCGACCTCCGACACACTCATCTGCCCGACCGAGAGCACCGTCAGATAAACCATGACAATGATCACAAACAACCCCGCGACATCCGGCACCACCGCGCGGCGGAGGATCAGCAGCGACAACAACACCGCGATCATCGCCGCCAGCCCCACCAGCGCCGCCATCGATTCTCGCGCTTCGATCAGTCCCCACCACCATGCGTCGCCCGCGACGCGCAGCAGCGCCGACAAATCGCCCGTCTCGACCTCACGCGCGTCCGCGGCCATGTTCCCCCCTCGCCCGACCACGCCCCACTTCTCCGGCACTCCCACCCACCACGCCGTGAACGTCGCCGGCGCACCCACCAACGGCGCCGCAAGCGTCAGCTCGTCGGTCGGCTTCACGCCCTTGTGCACGCGACCGTAATCCACCTCGATCGTGATCGGATCGTTCGGGTTCCGCCGCCGCTCAATCTGAATCAACACCTCCCCCGTGGCCGCATCCAATGATGCGAGGATGCGCCGCTTCGTCATGTTGCCGTCTGCATCGGTGCTCACCTGCCGCGCCGCCCACAGTTGATCCCCCTTGGGCAGCGCCAACGTCAAATATTGGCTCGACGCATTCTTGATCTTGTACCGCACCGTCGTGACCGACTCGACGTCCGCGTCTTCATGCACATTCAGCGCCGTGATCAGCTCCGTCACTTCAATCAACGCCGGCAGCAACTCCGTTCGGTCATACATCGACACCATCGCCGTCTGCCGCGGCGGCAACCCAAGAAACTTATACGCCGCCAGGATCGGCGCCTGCACCAACAGCCGGTAATTCGCCGGCAGATCGTCCCGCCCGATCACGAACAGATTCTCCCCCTCGCGTTGCACCGCCGCTTCGGCGTTGAACTTCAGATCCATGTGGCTCGCCACCACCAGATACCCCCCCTGCGATGTCACATCCCCCCCCGCCATGTCACCGATCAGGATCGCCTCCTCCTGGTCGTATCGACTCGTGAATTCCACAGCCAAGTTGTAATCGCCGATCACCTTGCGATGGAGATTCACCGTGTATTGTCCGTCTTCGGCCGACCAGCCGCGCACGTCAGTGCCGACGAACTGAATGTGCTCCGGCGGGTCGGTCATCTCAAACTGGAACTGATCCACCGGCGATCCGGTAATGAAATAACTGAGCACCACCGTGTGATACGCAATGCCCTCGCCCAGTGAGATCAGGTGAAACGCCTCAAGGCGAATGCCCGCCGGCCGGCGCGTCGCGCTCAGCGTCAGCGACCAGTCCGCATCGCGAAATCGATAAGCATGCTGCGCGTTGGGCACCCGCATCGGCACCGAGCCGGTGTGCACCGGCCTCAGGTTCGTGACCACCGGATCATCCAGCTTCACCTCATCGTCAGCGATCACCACCAGATAGCCGCGCTGCGTCTGAGCCCCGCGCACCACCGGCGCATCAACCACCTGTGGCCCATCCAATGGGCTGCGCCCCAGTTCCAGACGCATTTGCACCACTGTCCGCCCCAGCACCGGCTGCTTGAAATGCACCTCGACCGCCCGCGCGGTGTCCGGGTCATCCGAATCGATCACCGTATACCCATCCGGTTCGACCAGCGTACCCCCCACCCCCGCGACGACCATCCCCAACGGGATCTCAACCGTGATCGAACGGATCGGCGCGTCCCGCACATCCACCTCAAACCCCGCATTGATCGTCATCTCACCCTCGCCCAGATGCACCAACACCCGGTGCGCCGCATCGAACGCCGGCACGATGTCATCCAACTGCAATCGCAGTTCGTAGCTCGGCGTGGCATAGCTGTAAAAGAACGTCTTCGCCGTGGGAATCTCACGAGGCGGACCCTGCGCCGTCGTCGTCACCCGCGGAAACGCCATCGCATCGATCTGCGCCAGCCCCGACGTGTGCTCGACCAGCAATTGAATCGCACTGTTCGTGCCGATCGCCACGTGCCCCGACGCCCGCATCACCCCCAGCGGCTGCAACACCGGCACGTTCAACTCGCCCGGCAAATCCGGCAACGCTCGCTCAGCCAACACGTGCAGCGCATACCGATGCGTCTGCGGTCGGTTCAAATCGATCGTCAATACCCGCGTCCCGCCTCCCAGCGACTGCCCCAGCGCCCAGGAACGAATATGCTCGCCCCGCACCTGCGTGATGTTCAGGTCCGTCGGCACCGACAGACGAATCTGCGACGCCTGCCCCTGTGATATGTCATACGACATCGCCGTATCCAGCCGCATCACCCCCGGCTGAATCGTCGCGATCACATTCGCGTCGCTCGCCAGCACCAGCTTCGCATCGAGCTTCTGCACCTGCGGCTTCCAGCGCACGATGAACGGATGCTCCCCGCCCAGCAGCGCCGTGAGAATCAGTTGATCGTTCGTGATCCGCCGCTCCACCCGCATCGCATTGGGAAACTGCACTTCCAGATCCGTACGATCGCACACCACTTCGATCCGCCGCACTCGCGCATGCGGCACCGTGAACGTCGCCTCCCGCCACGTCGCATCGTCCAATCGCTTCGCCCGCGCCGCGAATGTCGCGTGCACGTCGAATCGCCCCGACTTCTGCAGGCGCATGTGATAGGCCTTGGCCAC
>NYZD01000114.1 GCA_002685935.1 Planctomycetaceae bacterium
CTGGCCCGCCGTCGTCGCCGCCCGCGATACCTGGCTCAAAGCCATCGAAGACGCTCGCGCCGACCAGAACATCGACAACCCCCTCGACACCGGTCTCACCGTCACCGCCTTCAGCGACACGGCGTCCAACTTCGACACCGACGACCTCGCCGACCTCTGCGGCGTCAGTCGTTTCGACTTCACCGATGCCCCCGACACCCTCGAAGTCCACGATCTTCGCGCCGAACCCCGCTGCCAGCGCTCCTGGAAACGCGATCGCACCGTGGCCGAACGTGCCAACGGCGACACCCTTTCCGACCGCGACGCCGACGCCATCGATATCGATTGACACTGTGCGAGCCATTCCACAAGCCGCCCCCAATTCACACGCACCCCACGTCAACGCCGCGCCTTCGCGCGCCCCCCAACAATGTTGCCTCACCGCAACATCCCCTTAATCACCCCCCGCATCCTGCCGATAAATCAGCAGAATGTCGGATCAGCACCACAATCAAGGCCCCGACGCCCCCGACGATCGCGATCCACGTCTATCCGACGCAACGCCGCCCGACGACCAGGCCAAACTCGCCCACGAACTGGGCAACCTCCTCGACGGCTCACTCCGCCAGGTCTGCCTCGCCCTGGACGAACTCGACAGCCACGACGCTCGCGGCACCCACACCCGTCTCCGCCGCGCTTCGGATTCCATGCGCCGCATGTCCGATCTCCTCAAGCTCTGGATGCGCACCAACCACGTCGATGCCGCCGCCCTCCACTGGCCCCACGCCACCCTCCGCGACGCACTCGACTACGCCACCGAATCCATCGCCCCCCTCGCCGATCAGTGCTTCATCGAAATCCACGTCGACGTCCCCGATCCCCTGCTCGATCAATCCGCCGGCCCCATGTTCACCGTCCTCGCCAATGCCCTGCGCAACGCCGTCGAAGCCATCGGGCGCGGCGGCTCCATCTGGATCCGCGGCGCTCTCGACGGCGACCGCGCCGAGATCTCCATCACCGACAACGGACCCGGTGTCCCCGCCGGCTTCCCCCGCGACGCCGACGGTCTCGTCATCCCCGGCGCCACCAACAAACCCACCGGTCACGGCATGGGACTGATGATCTGTCGCGATGTCGTCCACTCCCTCGGCGGCACCATCCGGCTCGAAGATCAACCCCAGCGCGGCACCCGACTCCGCGTCCAGTGGGATCCTCAAAACGCAGACACCCAATAAGGCCATCCCGTGAACGCCTACTCCATCACCGATGCTCCCACGACCGCGCCCCCGGACTCACCGCCCAAGGCGCCGCCCGCGCACATCCTCGTCGTTGATGACGATCCCATCGTCGCCGAATCACTTGCCGAACGGCTCACCCGCTCCGGCCACCACACCACCACCGCCGGCGACGGCGCCGAAGCCCTCGCCGTCCTCCGCGACGCCGAACAAACCGATCACCGCTTCAACCTCGTCATCAGCGACATGAACATGCCCCGCTCCGATGGCATGGACCTCCTCGCCCGCATTCGACGCCGCCACGACGACGTCGCCGTCGTCATCATCACCGGCTACGGCACCGTCGAATCCGCCGTCGAGGCCGTCAAGCTCGGCGCGTTCGATTACGTCACCAAACCCATCGTCGATGCTGAAATCCTCGACATCGTCGACAAGGCCCTCCGCCAGCAAATGCTCATGGCCGAGAACGCCACACTCAAACATCAACTCACCGACCGCTTCGGCATGGGCAACATCGTCGGCGCCGATCACCGCATGCAGAAGCTCTACGACCTGATCGAAACCGTCGCCGATTCCAAAACCACCGTCCTCGTCACCGGTGAGTCCGGCACCGGCAAGTCCATGCTCGCCCAGGCCATTCACGAAAGAAGCGCCCAGCGCACCGGGCCCTTCGTCACCTTCGCCTGCGGTTCCATCCCCGAAACGCTCCTTGAAAGTGAATTGTTCGGCCACGTCAAAGGCGCATTCACCGGCGCCGATGCCGACAAGCTCGGCAAACTCCGCGCCGCCGAAGGCGGAACCCTCTTCATCGACGAAATCAACTCCGCCACCCCCATGCTCCAGCTCAAGCTCCTGCGCGTCCTCCAGGAACGCCAGTTCGAGCCCGTCGGCTCGCACGAAACCATCTCCGTCGATGTCCGCTTCGTCCTCGCCTCCAACGAAATGCTCGACACGCTCATGGAAAAAGGCGACTTCCGCGAGGACCTCTACTACCGCATCAACGTCGTCAACCTCACCATCCCCCCCCTGCGCGAACGCGCCGGCGACATCCCCCTGCTCGCCGAACACTTCTTCTCCAAACATTGCCGCGCCTCCGGCAAGGTCGTCACCAGTTTCGACGACGACACCCTCGCCGCCCTCTGCCGCTACCGCTGGCCCGGCAACGTCCGCGAACTCGAAAACGCCGTCGAGCGCGCCGTCGTCCTCACCAAGCATCCCGTCATCAACCCCGACGACCTGCCCGACACCATCCGCTATCAGAAAGCCGACGGCTCGCCCGGGTTCGTCGAGCGCCGCCGCAACCCCGCCTCCTGGATCCCCGCCGACTTCGCCCCCAAACCCCTCCGCGAAGCCATCCAGGATCCCGAGAAACAAATCATCCTCGCCACCCTCGACGCCTGCGATTGGAACCGACAGGAAACCGCCCGAATCCTCGACATCAATCGCACCACCCTCTACAAGAAAATCAAACAGTACAACCTCGAACAGCCCCGCTGATCACCGCCCGATCCCCCGTTCTCCGGGTCCGTCAGGCAGCGGACCTATTCCGCCGCCATTCCATTGCCTAATCCTTTTCCCCCCACTAACGTGTCCCAAACGCGCGCCATCACCCGCGCCACAAACCACCCGCCAACGCCCCGGGAGTTCCCATGGAAATCCGAAAGATCGGCATCATCCTCAACGGCGTCACCGGACGCATGGGCACCAACCAACACCTCATCCGCTCCATCCTCGCCATCATCGATCAAGGCGGCATCAAAGTCTCCGACGACCTGACCCTCATGCCCGATCCCATCCTCACCGGCCGCAACCCCAACAAGCTCGCCGCACTCGCCGAAACCCACGGCCCCCCAACCATCGGTCAACCCCTCCAGTGGACCACCGAACTCACCGAACCCCTCGATGATGACTACTACGAAATCTTCTTCGACGCCTCCAACACCCTCCTCCGCGTCCCCTTCGTCGAGCAGGCCGTCAAGGCCGGCAAAGCCATCTACTGCGAAAAGCCCACCGCCGCGACCACCGCCCAGGCCGTTGCCCTCGCCGACCTCTGCGAAAAAGCCAACCTCAAGAACGGCGTCGTTCAGGACAAGCTCTGGCTCCCCGGACTCCGCAAACTCGCCATGCTCAAGGACCAGGGCTTCTTCGGCAAGATCCTCTCCGTCCGCGGCGAGTTCGGCTATTGGGTCTTCACCGGACTCGTCCCTGATCAACCCGCCCAACGCCCAAGCTGGAACTACCGCAAGGCTGACGGCGGCGGCATCATGCTCGATATGTTCTGCCACTGGCGCTACGTGATCGACAACCTCTTCGGCCCAATCAATTCCCTCGTCGCCCACGGCAGCGTCGATCTCCCCCAACGCGTCGACGAAGCCGGCAATCCCTACGACGCCGACGCCGACGATTCCGCCTACGCCATCTTCCAACTCCAGGACGGCACCACCTGCCAGTTCAATTCCAGTTGGGTCACCCGCGTCCGACGCGACGACCTGCTCACCATTCAGGTCGACGGCACCCACGGCTCCGCTGTCGCCGGTCTCCGCGAAGCCTGGGTCCAGTCCGTCTCAGAAACCCCCAAATCCGTCTGGAACCCCGACGTCGATCAGCCCATCAAATTCTTCGACCACTGGCAACAGGTCCCCAGCGCCATCGAATACGACAACGCCTTCAAGATCCAATGGGAACTGTTCCTCCGTCACGTCGCCCTCGACGAGCCTTTCCCCTGGTCCCTCCGCGACGGCGCCAAAGGCGTCCAACTCGCCGAACTCGGCATGCAAAGCTGGAACCAAAAGAAATGGGTCGACGTCCCACCGCTCTGATCGATATGGACCAGCCCGCACCCCCCATCCCCGACCTTGCCCGCCTCGCCGTGCACACCATGACCCACCAGCCATGGTCGCTCGCACAGTGCATCGCCGCCTACCAACCCCTCGGCGTCTCCGCCCTCAGCGTCTGGCGCAATACCATCGATCCCAATCTGGGGGGCGTCACCCCAAACGACGCCGGCGCCATGCTTCGCGACGCCGGCTTCACCGTCCCCGCGCTCGTCCGTGGCGGATTCTTCCCCGCCTTCGAAGAACCCGACCGACAACAGGCCCTCGACGACAACCGCCGCGCCATCGATGAAGCCGCAACCATCAACGCCGAGATGGTGGTCCTCGTCGTCGGCGCCGTCCCCGACATGCCCCTCGACGAAGCACGCATGCACGTCGCCGACGGGATCGCCGATCTCCTCGACCACGCCGAAGCTCGCAACATCAAGCTCGCCATCGAACCCCTCCACCCCATGTACGCCGCCGACCGTTCCTGCATCAACCGCATGGCCGAAGCCCGCGAAATCTGCCAGCAACTCGATCACCCCCTCGTCGGCATCGCCCTCGATGTCTACCACCTCTGGTGGGACCCCGATCTCGAATTCGAAATCCGCCGCGCCGGTCAAATGGGTACCCTCTTCGCCTATCACATCTGCGACTGGCGCCCCCTCACCCGCGACCTGCTCAACGATCGCGGCCTCATGGGCGACGGCTGCATCGACCTCAAGTCCATCCGCGCCGCCGTCGAGGCCACGGGGTTCACCGGCCACCACGAGGTCGAAATCTTCTCCGATGAGTATTGGGCCATGGATCAGGCCCAATATGCCCCAAAAATCATCGCCGCCTACCTGCAATACGCCTGAACCGCCTGTCCCCCCGGCGCTTAAACCCCGCCCCCCATCACCGCAATGCCCATTTCTAACCTCACCCCGCCGTTTCGCCGACATCCGTATAGTCAGACCCGCGCCCCGATCGAGCCGATAATGCTGGAATCGGCGCTCGCTGACGTTAAAATGCAGTAGCGATTTTTCGTTCACTTCGTTTCGGTTCGCGTCATTCAATACGTGGCTCGCATTCTGCGGGCAGGGAAGGGGCCCAGACCATGGCCGACATGACGGTCCTTTGTGGCAACTGTAACCAGCGCCTCACCGTGCCGGTCGATGCTCAGGGCAAGATGGCGCGCTGTCCCGCGTGCGATCACAAGTTCGCCGTGCCCAAGCCCGACTCCATGCTCGAGGACACCGTCGTTGCCTGGATGGACCTCGACCTCGAGCAGGCCGTCGACGCCGCGGAAGACGACATCCCCGATCAGCCCAAGAGACACTCGTTCGGCCGAAACGCCAAGCCGCGCGACACCGCCGCCGCATCCAAAGGCGCCGCCCCCGCCGCGCCGACCAAGCCCTCCGATGACCGCGCCGAAACCGAAACCGCACCCAACCGCGTCTGGGTTCCCCGGCGCAGGGTGGCCCCGCCCGAAGAGCCCCTCCCCGCGGAACCCAAGACCGACACCGTCAAACCCAGTCGACGCCGCGGCTCCTACGTCGCGCCCGATGCCCAGAAGAAATCCGCCCGCAAGGATCAGCCCGTCCTCAGCGTCCTCGAAGTCAGCACCGGGGGCGTGCGACTCGGCTTCGATGCCCGCTGGCTCAGCAACGCCGGATTCCGCGCCTCCCTGCCTTTCCGTTGCGTCCAGACCGGCGCCACCTTCGGGCAAGGCCTTGAGGAATCCGATGACCTCGTCGCCCGCCCCCTCGCCTGGGTCGACAAAGCCACCGGACACTTCACCGATCCGCGCGAGCTGGAAAATCGCTACGAAGTCCATGTCAAGGACCATCGCTCCGTGCGCGAGGTACTCAAGCACATGCGCCCCCTTGAGGAACTGCCACCCCCGTTCAACAACCCTATGCCCTACTTCGTCTCATCACGCGGCACCGGCGACTTCACCATTCTCTGCCAAACCGTCGCTTCGCAGTCCGGCGTGCAATGCGAAGTGCTCATCCCTCAGGGCCCCTACGCCCTCGAATGGCTCGGACGCGTCAACGGCGTCTGCTCCGACGACTACGCGCAGCTCGAATCGCAGGTCATCAAGATCGAAGCCGAATCCTGGCGCGAAGTCCCCGAACGCGTCCGCTCCCGACTCGCCGTCTGGTTCACCATGCAACTCAGCGAGCGCTTCCTCGCCTATTTCAACGATGCCGACTTCTCCAATTCCGATGCCGGGCTTGCCGGCGTCGCCCTCACCGACCAGCGCCTCGTCTGGTGCCGCTATCACCACAAGGGACAGATCCCCCTCGATGCCGAAGGCCAACTCATCTGCATCGAGGCAGGCCCCTCCGTCGAACTCCACCACCGCCAGGACGCCAACATCCGGCGCACCGTCAATCTCCGTCAGGAAGACGCCTCCGATCTCGCCGACATTCTTGCCGAACTCCAGTCCCCACTCCAGGTCGCCGACGAGTAAGTCCTGCCACCCGCCGCGCTACATCGCACCCGCTGCGCACCCGCCGCGCGCCGCCGTGCCCGCGCGCACGCCCCTGATCCACCCCCCGCGCCTCCCGCCGTACAATGAATCCCATGTCCGCTGACCCGGGATCCCCCGCAAATCCCCTCACCGCCGAGCACCTCATCGCCGCCTACTGCCAGGGCGCCTTCCCCATGGCCGAGTCGCGCACCGCCACCGGCGTCCAGTGGTTCCGACCCGATCCCCGCGCCATCCTCCCCCTCGATACCTTCCACTGCCCCGATTCCCTCGCCCGGGTCGTTCGCGCCGATCGATTTGACATCCGACACGACACCGCCTTCGATCGCGTCATCCGCGCCTGCGCCAAACCCCGACGCTACGAATCCGACACCTGGATCAACGAAGACATCATCCGCGCCTACGGGCAACTCCACCTCGCCGGACTCGCCCACACCGTCGAGGCTTGGCACGACAACCAACTCGTCGGCGGTCTCTACGGCGTCGCCCTCGGCGCCGCCTTCTTCGGCGAGTCCATGTTCCACGATCCCGATCGCGGCGGCACCAACGCCTCGAAAGTCTGCCTCGTCCATCTCGTCGATCACCTGAACGCCCGAGGCTACACCCTCCTCGACGTGCAGTTCCCCAACCCCCACCTCGCCCAGTTCGGCCTCGTCGAAATTCGCGAACAACAATACGCCCACCGCCTCAACACCGCCCTGCACAAACGCGTCACCTGGTAATCCCACGCTCCCCCATTGGACCGCGCGCCACTCGCCCCTTAGCATTCTGCCCTTTCCCAGGTCCCGGAGTCACCGTCATGCCGCTCGAAGCCGGAATCGTCGGACTGCCCAACGTCGGCAAGAGCACACTGTTCAACGCCCTCGCCGCCGCCGGCGCCGAAGCCAGCAACTACCCCTTCTGCACCATCGAACCCAACATCGGCGTCGTCTCCGTCCCCGATCCCCGCCTCGAACAGATCCATCAGTTCATCGAAACCAAAGAAGTCATCCACGCCACCCTCCGCCTCGCCGACATCGCCGGCCTCGTCAAAGGCGCCAGCGAGGGCGAGGGCCTCGGCAACAAATTCCTCGCCCAAATCCGCGATGTCGACGCCATCCTCCACATCGCCCGTTGCTTCGAAGACCCCGACGTCACCCACGTCGATGGCTCCGTCGATCCCATCCGCGATATTGAAGTCATTGAAACCGAACTGCTCCTCTCCGACCTGCAGGTCATCGAAGGCGCCGTCGACAGAGCTCAACGGCAAGCCCGCACCGACGAGCCCGACGCCAAAGCGCGCGTTGCCCTCCTCGAGCGCTGCCAGCAAGCCGTTGAAGCCGGCCGACCCGTTCGTTCCATCGACTTTGGCCCCGAAGACGCCCTCCAACTCAAAGGCATCGGCCTCATCACCGCCAAACGCGTCCTCTACATCGCCAACGTCGATGAGGCCGACGCCGCCACCGACTGCCCGCATCTTCAGGCCGTCCGGCAGCACGCCGAGGCCACCGGCGGCCGCGTCGAAGCCGTCTCCGCCCGCATCGAATCCGAACTCATGGAACTCGACCTCGACGACCGCGACGAAATGCTCGAATCCGTCGGCCTCACCGAACCGGCCCTCGCCAAAGTCGCACGCGCCACCTACCAACTGCTCGGCCTCCAAAGCTTCTTCACCGCCGGACCCGAGGCCATCCGCGCCTGGCCCATCCCCATCGGCGCCACCGCCCTTGAGGCCGCCGGACAAATCCACACCGACATGCAGCGCGGCTTCATCAAGGCTGAGGTCTACAACGTCGACGATCTGATCGAGCTCAAATCCGAGGCTGCCATCAAGGCTGCCGGACGCATGCGCATGGAAGGAAAATCCTACGTCATGCATAACAGCGACCTCGCCTTCTTCCATTTCAATGTCTGAGCCACACTTAAAAACCAACGCACTTTCTACGCTTCTCCCATCAGCCGCTCCACTTTTGCCCCCCGTGACCCTATCAGTCCGTGGTGGAAGTCAGATTTCGCGTGACTGTCGTCATGCGGCCGTCGGCGGGGCCAGGCGCGCGAGCCTGCGGTCAA
>NYZD01000115.1 GCA_002685935.1 Planctomycetaceae bacterium
ACCTGCGGCGCATCCCCCTGACCCCATGGCATCTCCATCGTCGGCCGCACCCCGTGATGATCCCCGCGCGGCGGCGCCGCTCGCCCACCGAACTCCTCAATCCATCGCGCCAACTGCTTCGCCGCCTCTTCCAGCGCACGCTGCCCCTTCTCCTTCGTCGCCAGCGTCGGCTGACCCAACACCCCCGAATCAGAATAACTCGCCGTCCACGAAGTCACCGCCGCCGGCCCACTCCCGAAAATGTCCGTGTACTGCAAATCAGATCCGTGCTTGTTGAATTCAATCGTGCCATCGGAGATCCGGTCCTGCTGCACGCCATCCTCATCCAGATACAGATACACCGACGTCTCCAATTCACACGCATGTGCGCACCCGCCTGGAAAATCACTCTCCCGCCAGCTCGGCATGAAATCCGGATCCACTTTCAATAGATCCCACCAACACATGAATGAACACTCCGCATCCGTTTCAAGATTGATCCGCCGCGACGCCAGATCCAGATTCGGCGCGTTCGACCCGTGCCCGTTCAGCAGCACGATCTTCTTGAAACCGTGGTACGCCACGCTCTTGCCCACGTCGACCACAAACTTGATGAAGTGCTCCCAGTGGATGTTCACCGTCCCCGGGAAATCCATCACGTGCGCCGTATACCCGTGCACGATCGGCGGCATCACCAACACTTGATTCGGCACCAATCGCGCCGCCGCCTCCGCCACCCCCACCGGACACACCACGTCCACGTCCAGCGGCAAATGCGCCCCGTGCTGCTCCGTAGAACCGATCGGCACCACCACCACCTTCCCCGCCGCCACATCCTCATTAATTTCCGGCCAGGTCCGCTTCTCGTATCGCCATCCCTCAGCGCGTGCCATATCTCACACTCCAATCAATGTCGTTCGATAAACCCGTCACTCAATCACACACCCCAACTCGCCACAATTTCATCCACGTCAAACCCCGCTGGCATCTCACAGTTGAAACACCGCAGCGTCCGCGATCCAAAATTCGGCCGCTCCGTCGCGTTCGGCACGACTTCCTTGTGCACCTGCGTGTAATGCGCCTCAACCCGCGCCGCGTCCGCTTCCAGCCGCCGCGTCAACGCCGCGAACCGTTGCGCCATCACCGCCGTCTCTTCGGCCGTAAACCTTGCCGCCATGTCTTCGCCGTAGGCCGCCGGCGGCGACCCGTCAATCAGCGGCCGCCGCTCCGCCGCCGTCATCTTCGACAACTCCGGACTATGAATCTTGCCGACCTGCGCCCCGATCCGACACAACAGAATCACCGCCACCATCCGATGCTGCTCGCCGGGATGAAGGTCCGCCAACGCCGCGCCGAATCCCGCCGTATCGCCCCGCACAATCGTCCGCAGCGTCGCCGCGACGCGATCGCGCTCATCCGCCCACAGCTCAGCCGACCGCGCATAAAACGCCCGCGCTCGGTCCGACAAAACCTTCGTGAACCCCAATCCCTCATCCCAATTAAAATGATGTGACGTCGGAAAGATATCCGCCCCGAACGATCGAAACTCCAGATGAATCGTCCGCCGTAGCTTGCTGCTGTAGAAGCTCCCCCAGTGCTGGCCGATGTTGCAGTACACCACCGCGTCCCCCGCCTTCAGATCCATCACCTGCCCGCCCGTGATCGCCTGCGTCGAATGCGCCAGCAACTCACGCCGCTGCTGCTCCGTCGTCCGATTCCTGTGACTGCCCGGCAGATACCAGAACACATCATCGTCATACAACGCGATATTCCACTGCACGTACCCCACGGAGTTCGCCATCATGTCCGCCTGCACCCCACTCGTCGGCGCCTGCTCCGCCGCCGACGCGTCTCGATGCCAATCCGTGTACCCGTAATCGATCAGTCCGCTGCAATTGATCTCCAGACTGCAGATCCCCGTCTCCGGCGCATGAAGAATCTGCTCGCTCACGCCATACACCGTCTCGCCCAGGATGAAATCCACAAACGACGCCGTCTCCTCCGTCACCACCTGATGCGCCGAGACACGCGGGGCCACGTCCGCATACCACCTCCCGCCCGGCGGATCGCTCGCCTCACGCGCCGCCGTCGACTTCCGCTTCATCGCGTCCGTCATGATCTCCGCCTGCAACCGCAACTCCCCCAGCCGCGCCGCCGGCGCCGCCTCCCGGATGATCGAATACCCATCGCGCTGAAACTGCTCGGTGTCTACATTCATAATCGCACGCTCCTCGGCCAAACGGCGTCCACACCCCCGGATCGCCAGACGTGTTGATCGGAATCCTCGCTCCGGTTCCCGTCCGTTGGACGTTGTCGCGCGGGCAGTATATGACTATGGTGCGTTCAGTGTCGAACGCCGCGAGAAACACCTGCCGATTATCCTCAACCGACCCCTCAAGACCGCCCGTCCGACAGGAAGAAAGGCGTCACCATGCAACGCGGTGAAATCAAACTTAAGAACGAAACCCTTGCCGTCCTCGATCACTACCCCCTCTCCCGCGGCATCCCCCTGCCCCCCGGCGCCGTCACCGATCCCGCCGATGTCTCCATCACCGACGACGTCGGCAACCCCCTGCCCTCCGCCGGTCGCGTCCTCCAACGCCGCCCCGACAACAGCATCGAATGGCTCGGTATGGACATCCTTGTCCCCATCGGCCCGCAGCAGGAAAAATCCATCTTCATCGAAACCAAACCCGCCAAAGCCCCGCCCGTCGATCACGCCGTCGAAATCTCCGAAGCCGCCGATCGCGTCACCCTCTCCAACGCTCTGACCGCCGTCACCGTCAACCGTGCCGGCGGCTCCATCATCGAAACCCTCTCCCTCAACGGCCGCGACCTCATCGACGAATCCCACCACGTCGATCTTGAAGTCCTCGACGGCGGCGGCAAAATCCACCGCGCTTCCCTCAGCGGCCCATACAAAATCACCACCACCCACGATAACCCCCTCCGCAAACAAATCACCATCGAAGGCGCCCACACCGCGCGCGACGGCTCAACCTTCCTCAACTTCGCGCTCCGCCTCTCACTCACCGCCAACTGCCCCGACCTCACCTTCGAGCACACCTTCTACTGCTATGAAGATCGCGAAGGCAAAATCCCCGTCCGCGCCATGCGCCTCGTCATGCCCACCGCCATGGACGCCGCCTCCACCAAACGACTCCGCCAATCCCATCACGGCCACACCTGGCTGCATCGCGACGTCGAGGTCGCCGAAAACGTTGAGGTCGTCGCCTCCAGCGTCGGCGATGTCGACAACTACGCCGCCGGCTTCCAGGGCGCCGAAGCGACTCACCCCTGCGCCGGCGGCTCGGTGTTCCTCCGCAACATGGATTCACTCCACGAAGACTGGAGCGAATACCCCTTCCACATGCGACCCGGCCAGGCGTCCGGCTTCCGTGCCCAACACAACATTGGAGGCATGCGCATGGTCAACCCCATCCTCGGCTGGCACGATCCCGCCGCCGACTACACCCTCGTCACGACCTTCGAACATTTCCGCCAGCTCCACCCCAAATCCATCTACATCGATGACAGCCTCATCACCTATAACCTTTGGCCCGAATGGTCGATCCCCATGCAGATCGTCCAGGGCGTCTCCAAATCACACATCTGGTACATCACCGGCGAGCCCAAATCACTCAACGCCGACGATTGCATCGACATCCACCACCGCTGGGAATATGGCTACGTCGAACCCGTCGACGTCAGCTTCGATCCCGATTGGCCGCGCTTCTGTGAAGTACTCGATTGTCATCGCCTCCTGAAGTTCCAGCCCGACAAATACCCCGCCCTCGAAAACCTCATCGAACCCGTCCCCTCGGCCGGCAACCCCCATCGACACACCTACGATCGCCTGCCCGCCATCGGCATGTTCCACTTCGGCGATCAGGTCGAACCCGACGCCGCCAGCTGCAACAACAACGAAGATGACACGTCGGTCTACTTCCCGCTCGAGCATTTCCTGCGCACCGGTCACACCTATGCCTGGGACTATGGCAAGGAAACCGCCCGCCATTACATGGAAGTCGACTTCTGCGAATGGTCCACCGACCCCCGCCAGCACGGCGGCCTCATCCCCCACACCGGACACCACTTCATCGGTAACGTCTATCCCTCCCACCAGTGGGCCGAAGGCATCCTCGCCTACTACTACATGTCCGGCGACGAGCGCGCCCGCAAAGCCGTCATCGCCTGCGGCGACAACAACGTCTACTGGGCCAACGACGTCCTCGAAGCCGTCGTCCTCGACGGCCGCGAAGCCGGCATGCCCCTGATCAACCTCGCCGCCGCCTATCGACTCACCCGCGATCGGAAATATCTCGACGCCGCCGACCGCATCATCGAAGGGTTCTTCGACCGCTGGATCGAAACCTACGGCGAGTTCAAATACCCGTATCCCCAGGGCACGTCCGACCACCCCCACAAACTCATCACCGGCTACGGCGACTGGTCCAGCTTCACCGGCCTCTACCGGCTCTGGGAAGTCAGCGGCGACCCACGCTACAAGGATCGAGCCGTCGAAATGCTTGAACAGGCCATCAACCCCGACATGTTCACCGTCAACGACGTCCGCGCCATGGACTTCCTGTCCGCCTGGGCCCTCGGCCACATGACCGGCGACATGGACGCCCTCATCGAACGTGTGAAGCGCGCCATCCCCATGCTCCTGCGCCGAGGCGGCCACCCCCTGCGCCGCCAACACTTCCTCAACGAACTGGACAAACGCGACCTCATCGACGACGAACAAGTCGGCACCCGTAGCGGAATCATCTGATCTGATGTGCCACCAAACGGACTGTGCATAGTGTGGCCGGGGTCGAACAAAGTCAGCCCCTACGAACACCGGGACCCCTGACGTAGATTCGGTCCCACCTCGCATAGTTGGTGCGTGGGTGGCTCGGTTCGAACGCGGCAACCACCCAGGAACGTCTGACATCCGTTCAAAGTCTCGACCGACGTTTCGGATCTGATGGAAAGTGCCTCAGTCCTTGGTTGCTTCCTCATCCCCCGCATCCCCCGTCGTCTCAACCACCGCCTCATCCTCCACTCGCTCCGGTGCTATCGCCGCTTCGAACTGTGCCAACCCGCGACGCCGATCGCGCAGACGCCGCGACTTGCCCACCCGATCGCGCAGGAAGAACAGCTTCGCTCGCCGCGCATGGCCCCGCCGCACAATATCGATCTGCGCAATCCGCGGGCTGTGCATCGGCAGCACGCGCTCCACGCCTTCGTTCGCCACGATCCGCCGCACCGTCATCATCCGATTGATGCCCCGACCCTTGATCGCGATGACCACGCCGCCGAACACCTGAATGCGCTCCTTCTCGCCTTCGATGATCCGCATGTGCACGTCGACGGTATCGCCGACATTCACCGCCGGCAGGTCGCTCTTCAGATGGTCAGCTTCAACCGCTTCCATAATGCTCTGGCTCATGGCTCTATCCTCTAATCACGCCGCGCCACGCGGCTCCGTCAATCAATGGCATCCCATCACGATTCCAGCAGGTCCGGCCGACACGCCGCCGTCCGCTCTCGCGCCTGCTGCCGGCGCCACGCTTCAATCGAAGCATGATCGCCGTTCAACAAGACCTCCGGCACCTCACGCCCCTGCCAAACCCGCGGCCGCGTGTAGTGCGGACAGTCAAAAATCCGATCCGCGCCCGGGCTGAACGAATCGTGATGAGCGCTCGTCTCATCACCCAACACGCCCGGCAGCAGCCGGACCACCGCATCGATCAGCACCATCGCCGGCAGCTCGCCGCCGCTCAAAACGTAATCGCCGATGCTGATCTCCATCGGCTCCAGCGCGTCAATCACACGCTGATCGATCCCTTCATAGTGACCGGCAATCACCAACAACCGGTCCATCGTCGCCAAATCCTCAGCCAACTTCTGCGAAAGCGGCCGGCCCTGAGGCGACATCAAAATCCGCGTTGCCTTCAGATCGTCCGTCGCCTCCACCGCCGTCACCGCATCAAACAGCGGCTGGCACGCCATCACCATCCCCGGGCCCCCGCCAAACGGGCGGTCATCCACCTTCCCATGCTTGTCCGTCGTGTATTGCCGAATGTCGGTCAGATGGTAGCTGACCCGATCGGCCTCCGCCGCTCGTTTCAAAATGCTCGAGCCCAGCACCGGCCCGAACATCTCCGGAAACAGCGTCAATACATCGAAGCGCATCAGCCGATCCTTCCGGTGCCAACACGCCCGAACACCTGCAATCGACCGCGCTCACTCTGCGGACTTGGTCTCTTCAGTGTCGTCCGATTCCGGCGCCGCCTCTTCAGCCGGGGCCTCCGCCGCAGCTTCCTCAGCCGGCGCTTCGGCCACAGCCTCAGCCGGCGCCTCAGCAACTTCTTCCGCCGTCGCTTCGACCGTTTCCGTCGCCGCCGCAGCTTCAGGCTCTGCCGCCGCCTCAGGCTCCGCCGCGGGCGCCTCCGGCTCTTCCACCTTCGGCGGCGCTGGCGCCGTCGGCTTCTTCCGAGGCCCACCCACGAGCACCGGCTTCAAATCCGTTTCGCCCGGCTGCGCGTCCACGCTCGTCCCGGACGACGCGTTCAGCCCAACCTTCTTGAACAACGACGCCACCGTCTCCGACGGCTGAGCGCCCACGCTCAACCAATACTTGCACCGATCCACCGAAATCTTCAACTCCTGCTCGCCTTCCTTGGCCAGCGGATTGTAAGTGCCCAGTTCTTCGATCACTTTGCCATCGCGGGCCTTACGCTGATCGATCGCCGTCAGGCGATAGTAAGGCCGATGGCGATTGCCCAGGCGTTTCATCCGCAGTCGTACCGACATCAGCAAGCTCCAGTCAATGGATCGTCAAAGCGTCTCATTCTCACGGTCCGCCGCGTCCGCGCACCCGCACCGACCCGGCAAAATCGAACCGAACACTATACCAACCCCGTTAAACCCCCACAACCCACCCTCACCTCCCATCACCCACTGCAACAATAGCCACGGGTGGGAACCCGTGGACCCGCGAACCATCGACCGACCCCTTCCAGCCTTCGATTCCGTAACGCCCTACCCTTCAACAGCTTGTCACCCACACCGGCCCCACACCGGCACATTCTTAACACGCATACAATAGCCCGCGACCCAACCCCCGGAGCCTCCCCATGTCCTGGAACCCCCAAGCCCTCGACCCCGAGTACCCCTTCGACCTCTTCGCCCCCAAGTTTCAGCTCAGCAAAACCCAAACCGCACTGCTCGTGATCGACATGCAGGTCGAATACCTCGAAATCACCGTCGACTCCCCCGTCGGCCAGCAACACCCCGCCATCCGCAACTACTTTAATAACCGCGTCCAATCCACCGTCATCCCCAACACCGTCAAACTCATCAACGCTTTCCAGGACCGCAAGCTCAGAACCGTCTACACCCGCAACGGCTGCATGACCTCCACCGGCGAAGAAATGTCCCCCCGCCTTCGCGCCCTCAACAACCCCCCCAAGCTCTGGCGCGGCACCCCCCGTTACGAAATCGCCGACGTCTTCGCGCCCCGCCCCGAAGATCTCGTCATCGACAAACTCACCTCCGGCGGATTCACCCACAGCCAGCTCGACCACGCCCTGCACAACTACAACATCACCGACGTCGTCATCGTCGGCCTCTTCGCCGACATGTGCGTCTTCGGCACCGCCCGCGCCGCCGCCGAACTCGGCTACAACACCCTCATCGCCGAAGACTGCACCGCCACCAACACCCAGCGCGCCCACGACGAAGCCATGCTCATGCACGCCAGAAGATTCGGCCGCGTCGCCACCGCCGACGATGTGATTAACGAATTGTAAGACCGCCAACACCAGCCCAGCCGCCCAACCGACTCAATCACACCTGGCCTCGGCTCTGGACCAGGCCCGGCTTGATAACCGATACCCGCGCATGGCTCTCGTGATCCTCCTGCGCTGTTCGGCCGCCGCGCTTGCCTTATGGCCTTGCCCACGCTCGTTGGCGGATCGACGTGAGTCGTGAGGATGCCGACCACCAGATCCAAAGCAACCGCGACCGTACCCATCTGATCTGGTGGTGGTTCAACGACGCGCGGACCGGACGAGCGCTGCGCCGCAGCCGATCTCACAACCGGGCTGACGCTTGCCCCCGTTCCCGTCGCACGCGCAGCAACCTGGCCCACTCTCAACCCGCACCCCCATGCCATCGTCGCCCGACCGTTCAATCCGCGCAGTGCCATCCCGGTTCGGGCCGCGCCCCCAACCCTTGACTACCATTCAGATCGAATCTGTTTTCCACGCAAACGACGCTCCGGTCTCCGCCTACAGCTTCGATCCCCGCGCACGCTCGCCCTCGGTCACGTCGTCCCGGGCATCGACACACTTCCCCCCGCATTTCCCAGTTGATTCCTCAATTGTGATATAATTCTGACGCGTTTGGGTCCGCAAAACAAGGGCTTTTCGCTCTTCCCGGCACATCGAATCAGGAGCACCCCATGGGTGAAGCACGCACGGAGGCGTTGCGGATGGGTTTCAACCGCGCCTTGAGGGTGGAATTCCACGGGGCCAAGGTAACCAGTGATGCGGGTCTGCTGGCGTATCGCGACCTCGATGAGGCGTTCGATCTGACAGACTCAGCGGGCCAGCGCATCGACGAGTGGCGCACCGGCAAGAACACCCGCCACAGCACGGTGGGGCTGCTGCGTCAGTCGATCTACAGTCGCC
>NYZD01000116.1 GCA_002685935.1 Planctomycetaceae bacterium
CAGACGCCCTTGTATTTGGTTTGGGTGGGGTCGAGGTAGGGATTGGGCATGCCGCCGCCCTGGATGAAGTCGGGGTCGTAGTAGTAGCGGAGGGATTGTTCGTCGACGAAATCGCGGAGGATCTGGATGTTGCGATGGCATTTTTCGTCGGCGGTGAAGATGTAGTGATCGGGAATGATGACGACGCGATCGGGATCCCAGACTTTGGCGTCGGGGCCAAACTCTTCCTTGAAGATACCGATGGTGCCGGGCCCGCAGACGTCGTGGGTCATGAGGATATCGACGTCGACCCAGACGTTGTCGCCGGGGGTGACGGTATCACGGCCAGCGTGTCCGGCGAGTATTTTCTCGGTGATGGTCATTCCCATTGGGGATGCTCCGCTACGAAACACGGCATTGTAGCGGGTTGAGGCGGGAGAGGTCGCGTCATGGCACCGACGTTACGGTTGTGGCTCATGAGGCGATCTATCGCATCCCTATGGGCAGCGAATTGGGAAGCCCGGGGGTCACTCGGTCAACGATACGGCGTGAAACCAGCGTCCGGGTAGTCCACGGGTACGTCGGCGATGGCGCCATCGATCTGGTCAACCAGCGGTGAGCGCTGGGCTTTGAGCTGGTCGAGGGTGCGGTCATCGGATGTCACGTTGCCGTGAGCATCTGTGGCTGCATAGGTTGGCGAGGAGCCACCGGCGGCGCTGCGGGCCACGATCGTCGCATCACGTCCGACGAACCGCGCGATCACGGGTCGGTCGGCAAGGTGCAAGCGCTCGGTTTGGGCTGGGGTCGGTTTTGAATCCATCGTGGACGACGGGGCGGGTGCATCGATGCCCGCGGTCGGGCCGGTCGTTGATTCAGATCCACAGCCGATTGCGACCAGGACGCCGATAATCCATGCGCCGCTTGATACGTGACGGATTGGTTGCATGACAGTTGCCCCGTTCAGGATCGCCCATCGGAGTCTTTATGTAGTATCGAATACGTGGGCGGCGGGGGCCATTGTCTTATTGGACCACGGGCAGATTTATTTGGTCAATCGGCAACAGACGCATCTTCGTGGGGCGGATCAAGCGGAAGTGTCAAGGTGAAATCGGAGCCCCGTCCGGGGTCGGAGTGGACGGTGAGGGTGCCACCGTGTTCGTTGACGATTCTTCGCGCGGTGGCGAGCCCGATGCCGGTGCCGGCTTTCTTGGTGGTGAAGTAGGGGTGGAACATTCTCTTGGCGTCGGCGGGATCGATGCCGGGTCCGGTGTCGATGACGTGGACGCGGACCTCGTCGGGGGCGGGTTCGGTGACGACCATGAGGTCGGTGGCGCCGCCATGGGGGCGGTCGCCGTAGCGAGCCTCGACCATGGCCTGGGTGGCGTTGATCAGGAGGTTGAGCAGGGCTTGCTTGAAGAGGGTGCGGTCGAGGGAGATTGGGCCGACGCGGCGGTCGAGTTGAGGGCGGATCTGGACGCCGGACGCCTCGGCCTGGGGTGCGTAGAAATCGATGAGTTCCTCGATGACATCGTTGGGGCTGACGGGCTGACGGTCGAGGTTCATTCGACCGGCGAAGGAGAGGAAATCCTCGAGGATGCCGCGGAGGCGTTCGGTTTCATCGGCGACGGCGTCGAGTCGGCGTCGGAGTCGGCCGGCGTTGGGTTCGGGGAGCTGGGCTTCGTCGATGGATTCGCGGAGGAGCTGGAGGTTGAGTCCGATGGTGGAGAGGGGGTTCTTGATCTCGTGGGCGAGTCCGCCGGTGAGGGTGCCGAGCTCGGCGAGGCGTTCTGCGGTGCGGGCGCGGCGTTCGAGTCGACGGACACGGCGCTCGGTGCGGCGGGAGGCGCTGATGATCAGCGGCAGCGCGAAGAGCAGCGCACAGGCGAAACCGAGGAAGAACCAACTCCACATGGGGGTATCTCGCTATGACCATCCCGGCCGAGGCGCGTCTCGGGCGGGATGACGGCATGGAGAAGTGTAGTCGCGAATCGGTTGCGGGGGCGGCGCGAATTGACGGGCGGAAGGTCTGCGAACGTCGGGCGCGCCGCCTGGGCGGACGTAGCGGGTGTGGGCTGAGTGGTTCTGAGCGGCCGTATCCGGCGCAGGCCGGGGTGAGCGGCCGGGGCCGGGAATCTGGTCAATCACATTTCCTGTGCGGAGGACTCCTGATCGGCAGCGACATCGGTGTCGTCGCCGCCGGCGTTGGTGTCGGTGTCATCGCCGCCGGCATCGGCGCCTTCATCGGCTTCGGCGGCACCCTTGACATCGCGTGCCTGCCAGCCTTTTTCGCCCTCGACGAGTTCATACTCGACGGTCTGGCCGTCTTTGAGTGTCCTGAAGCCGTCGGACTCGATGTGTGAATAGTGGACGAAGACATCCCGCCCGTCAGGCCCGACGATGAAGCCGAAACCCTTCTTGGGGTCGAACCATTTGACTTGGCCACGCGTTGCCATGTTGAACCTCCGAACTGAACAAGAAAAAGAATTGAAGTCCCGCCCCTATCGTGCGGATCGCGTCCGGTTGATTTGCTGGATACGACCCGACACCAAGAAGCCCCTGTTGATTCACCGCGATCAATCGAAGTGAATCACAACGTTACCTGCTGCTGAGGTCACTGACGTGGCATTGGCGAATCAATCGAAGAGATGATGAACGACCAGAATCATGTAACCCAGCCACGAACGCCCCAAACACAGCCCCATTAAAAGCCGCAAAACCTTAACACTGGGATAATATTATAGAGAATTAGGGGGCAGGGGTAAAGCCTGCTTGGGCCGCATGGCGGCCCGGGGGCATTATCGCCATGTTATCGGCGGTTTTGGTGAGAAAAACGGCCGCGCCAGGTGGCGCGGCCGTCGTGGCAGCGATGTGAAATGCCGGTGAACGGGGTTCAGGGGTTGGGGCGGTCAGTTGGTGATTTCGGCCTCTTCGGTAGCGCCATCCTGACCGCCGTCGCCGGCATCTTCCTGCATGGCGGCGCGTCGGGAGAGCTTGAGCCGGCCCTGATCATCGATGCTGATGACCTTGACGCGGACCTCCTCGCCGAGCTGGATGATGTCGGCGACGCTTTGGACGAATCCGTCGTCGAGTTCGGAGATGTGGCAGAGGCCATCCTGTCCGGGGACGACTTCGATGAAAGCGCCGAAGTCCTTGATGGAGGAGACCTTGCCGGAGTAGACGCGACCGACCTGGACTTCTTCGCAGAGCTTTTCGATCTCGTCGCGGGCGCGTTCGGCCTTGCCGCCGCCGGAAGCGGAGATGAGGACGGTGCCGTCTTCCTCGACTTCGATGACGGCGCCGGTGGTTTCCTGCAGGGCGCGGATGGTCTTGCCGCCGGGCCCGATGAGCTTGCCGATTTTCTCGGGGTTGATCTTGGTGGTGAGCAGACGGGGGGCGTATTGGCTGATCTCGTCGCGGCCCTTGGCGATGGCGGATTCCATCTGATCGATGATGGTCATGCGGGCTTCGTGGGCGAGTTTGAGGGTTTCGGTGACGATCTCGACGGTGAGGCCTCGGGTTTTCAGATCGAGTTGAATGCCGGTGATGCCCTTGCGGGTCCCTGCGACTTTGAAGTCCATATCGCCGAAGTGGTCTTCCTCGCCGAGGATGTCGGTAAGGAAGAGGCGTTTTCCGTCTTCTTCGACCATGCCGATGCTGATGCCGGCGCAGGTGCCGGACATGGGGACGCCGGCGGCCATCATGGCGAGGGACCCGCCGCAGACGGAGGCCATGGAAGAAGAGCCATTGGATTCGAGGATCTCACTGAGGATCCGGATGGTGTAGGGGAATTCGTCGGGGCCGGGCAGGGCGCCGATCAGGGAGCGTTCGGCGAGGGCGCCGTGTCCGATTTCACGTCGTCCGGGGCCCATGATGCGTTTGGCCTCGCCGGTGCAGAAGGGGGGGAAGTTGTAGTGGAGGTAGAACTTCTGGGCGTATTCATCACCGAGGCCGTCGACGATCTGCTCATCGCGGCCGACGCCGAGGGTGCAGACGACGAGGGACTGGGTTTCACCACGGGTGAAGAGGGCCGATCCGTGGGCGCGGGGCAAGACGTCGAGCTCGACGGAAATGGGCCGCACTTCGTTCATGGGTCGCCCGTCGGTGCGGGTGCCTTCCATGATGATCTTGCGGGTGACGGCTTCTTCGATGTCGTGGTAGAGGTCCTTGATCAGCGAGCGCTTGGCTTCGATGGCGAGGAACTTGGTGTAGCTGACATTGTCGTCCTCGCCGGGCACGGGGCAGTGCTGCTCGAGGTAGTCGGCGAGCACCTGCTTGACGGCTTCTTCGCGAGCGAGTTTGCCGTCGGTGCGTTTTGCCTCGGTGAGCGGGCCGGTGACGGTGTCGGTGAGGTGGGAGACGAGCTCGGCGGGCGGGTCGCTGGGCTCGAAAACGACGTCCTGGCCGGCTTGTTCGACGAGTTCGTCGATCATGTCGAGGATGGTCATGATCTGTTCGTGTCCGAACTTGATGGCTCCGAGGACGTCTTCCTGAGAGACTTCCTGGGCGCCGACTTCGATCATATTGATGCCGTCTCGGTGGCCGGAGAGGACGAGGTCGAGGGTGCTGTACTCCATCTCAGCGATGGTGGGATTGACCACGAAGTTGCCATCGACTTGTCCGACGCGGACGGTGGCGATGGGGCCGTTGAAGGGCAGGGAGCTGATGGCGAGGGCGGCGGCGGCACCGGACCCGGCGACGACGTCGGTGTCGTTTTGGCCATCGGCGGACTCGACCCAGCACTGGACGGCGACCTCATCGCGGAGCCCCTTCTGGAAGAGGGGGCGGATGGGCCGATCGATCAGCCTCATGGTGAGGATTTCTTTCTGGTTGGGGGCACCCTCGCGTTTGCGGAATCCGCCGGGAAACTTGCCGGCGGCGCTGGTGCGCTCGCGGTAGTCGACCTGGAGGGGGAAGAAGTCGATGCCGGGGCGTGGGTCGCCGCGGACGACGGCGCAGATCACGACGGTGTCGGCGTAGGAGACGACGACGGTGGCGTCGGCCTGCTTGGCCCATTTGCCGGTTTCGAATTTGAGGGTGCGTCCGCCAATTTCACGTTCGACTGATACATGTGCCATGCCAATACCTTCCACAGAAGAGGTTTCAAGCGGGGAAGGCTCGGCGTGGACCGCACGTGTGGTCCCGGCGAAGCAGGAGACAGTTGGCGTTGGGTCCTGGGGGTCAAGGCCCTGCGCCGACTGCCGCCCGCCGCTAGAGAAGCACCGATATGGCCGTCCCTGCGAATATCTTACGTATCGTCCGACGCCCGCGTTCGGGTCGTTTATTTCCGCAGCCCAAGTCGCTGGATCAGTTCCCGGTAGCGCTCAAAGTGGCGTTTGGAGAGATACTGAAGCAGGCGGTTGCGCTTTGAGACCATTAAGAGGAGACCCCGGCGTGAGTGATAATCATGCTTGTGGGTGCGCATGTGTTCGGTGAGGGCGTTGATGCGCTCGGTGAGAATCGCGACCTGGACTTCGGGGGAACCGGTGTCGTTGTCGTGGGTGCGGTATTCACCGATGAGATCGGTTTTCTTTTGTGCGGTGATGGTCATTAGTGTCCTGAGACTCCTGCGGCACGATCCCGCGGTGAGGCCGAATCGCCCTGTTGGCTGGTCTGTTTAGACGATTAACAAGCGGGTGATTCTACCCGATGCAGGTGAAATGGGCAACTGGCGCGTGTTTGTACGGCGATTTGCGGCTGGACCGGCGTTGGCGGCCATAATACGATAGCGGGCTTGGCTGGATTGTGCGGTACGAGGTCCACCGGTCAGCCCGATTCTTATGGAGTTCACTCGACGATGGCGGAGGCGATACGCATTCTGGTGGCGGACAAGCTGGCCGATCAGGGGGTGGACTACCTGCGCGGGTTTGCGGGTATCGAGGTCGAGGTGAAGACGGGGCTGTCGGAAGATGAACTGGCGGCGACGGTGGGTGAGTATGACGGATTGGTGGTGCGGTCGGCGGCACAGGTGACGGCGAAGGCGCTGGCGGAGCCGGGCCGGCTGCGAGCGATCGCGCGGGCGGGGGTGGGGGTGGACAATATCGATCTGGAAGCGGCGACGGCGGCGGGCGTGCTGGTGATGAACTCGGCGGAGGCGTCGACGATCACGACGGCGGAGCATGCGCTGGCGTTGATGTTGGGTCTGGCGCGGAACGTGGGACCGGCGTCTCGCACGATGGTGGACGGCGGATGGGATCGCAGCAAGTTTGTCGGGGCGCAGCTGGCGGGCAAGACGCTGGGGATTGTGGGGCTGGGGCGGATCGGTCAGACGGTGGCGGAACGGGCGCTGGCGTTTGACATGACGGTGGTGGCGTACGATCCGATATTCAATGCGGAGACGGCGCTGGACGGGCGGGTGAAGCTGTATCGCGATTTCGATCAGATGATTGAAGCGATTGACGTGATCACGTTTCACGTGCCTTTGAATGAACACACGCGGGGGATATTGAACGCCGAGCGGTTCGCGCGGTGCCGAGCGGGGTTGCTGGTGGTGAACGCGGCGCGGGGCGGGATCGTTGATATCCCGGCGTTGATCGATGCGCTGGACAGCGGGCAATGCGGGGGCGCGGCGATCGACGTGTTTGAGACGGAGCCACCTGAGGCGGACGATCCGTTGCGGCGGCATCCGAAGGTTTTGTTGACGCCTCATCTGGGTGCGTCGACGGCGGAGGCGCAGGAGGCGGTGTCGGTTCATGCGTGCCAGCAGATCGTGGAGTATCTGCGGGGCGAGGGGATGCGCGGGGCGGTGAACGCGCCGGGGGTACGGTTGGATCTGGATCCGGGGCAGATGAAATACGTGGATCTGGCGCGGCGGATGGCGCAGTTGGCGCTGCCGATGTGCGAAGAGGGGATCGCGGAAGTGACGGTGCGGGTCTGCGGGGCGGACCTGGCGGCGGCGGCGGACACGATCGAGCGGATCGCGATGGTGGAGCTGTTGAACAGCGTGTTGAACGTGCCGGTGAACATGGTGAACGTGAAGCTGGCGGCGGAGCAGCGCGGGATCACGACGCGGACGGTGACGGAGGACGATGCGCGGAGCGGGTCGCGGTTGTCGCTGGAGATTCGCAGTGGGGATGAGATGCGGCACATCACGGGGCGGATTGGTGACGAGGGTCAGCCGCGGGTGATGCGGATCGGTCGCTATGCGATGGACATTGTGCCGGCGGGGACGATGATTCTGATCATGAACGAGGATCGGCCGGGCATGATCGGGATGGTGGGCACGGCGATGGGGGACGAGGGTGTGAACATCGCGGACATGACGATCTCGCGTCATGATCACACGGCGATGATGGTGGTGAAGGCGGACGGTCGGCCGGGGGATGAGGTGATTGAGCGATTGCGGGGTTTGCCGGGGATTTTGAAGGTGGCGGAGGTGACGTTGGGGGAGGTGTCGAGCGAGGAGAATCCGGCCTCCTGACGGGTGTGCTGCTGCATCACTCCTGGAGAATCGAGTCCCGCTATCAACGTCAGGTCGTGAGGACTTGGGTGTCGATGAAGAACGTGGGTCAGTCGTCGCGGCTGGGTCGCGGACCGAAGGCCCAGAGCTGGACCAACTGGTCGTTCTTGAGGCCAAAGGTTAGTTTCAGCATCTCATATTTCAGGGAAACGATCCCGCCAGCATCGGTCTGGCTGTCGGGCTCGCCGTAGGCGGCGACGATGTCGTTGTGACTGGCGCCCATGCGGATTCCCTTGTCGGTGCGGCCGGCAAAATCATTGATCGCCCAGACGCCGCCAAACGCTTCGCTTGAATAGCAGTTGATGATGGTGAGGCCGACGCTTGGCGGAACGGCGACGCTGAACCCTCTGGATTGATACCGCAGATCGACGCCGTCGAATTTGGACTCGTCGGGTTCGCCGATTGCGGCGATAACTTGTTCGGCGGTCATGCCGAATTCGATGGGGCCCAGGCCGACGAGTGGCGTCAGCGTGAGGTCGTTGTCCGTGGGTTGAGGGGGATTCAGGCCTTCGGCGGGCACGCCTTCACGGTATTGAACCGTGTAGTCGTCGGGGATGGTCATGTCGAACAGTGCGTGGTCGAGCGGGACGTCAAAGTGGATTTGCGTGATGGTCGCGGCGAGTTGGCCCGGGGGTGAATAGCCGTCGAGCTGCACGGGGAGCTTGGTTTCGGGATCGACCCAGACATGCCATTCCTGAGGCTTGCCGGGGAAGCCGAAGTCGTCGGGCAAGTCGGTGAGGCGGAAACCCACGGCCGGCCGCTCATCGATCATTCTGCTGCCCAATAACTCGATCGAGGTCTCAGGGAGGCGCTTGAGCCAGTTGTAGACGTCGAATTCCTTTACGGTCAGGAATACTTCGATCGCTTCTTTGCGGTCGTGGTGGAAGGAGACGGAACGGCCGGTGGCGCGATTCAAGACGCCGACGAATTCGGGTGTCTCGATGCGAATGAGATCGGGCTCGCGCACCATGAGTCGCGAGGCGGCAACAGGCTGACCGTCTTCGATGGGGGTGAAGGACAAAACGACGGTGCTCGTGTTGCGCACGTTGTCGACGACGTCGGCCCAAGCGACACTTCCGGTGTTGTGGAAGAAGAGCCCAATGGCCATGACGCCCGCGACCAGGATGGCGGCGGCGACGGCGGCGTATCGGGTTCTGGGGAGCATGGTCCGGATCCTTTGGGTTAGGGTCAGTTGGTGGTGGGCGGGGGGCGAAACATGGCCGGCCTGCAGGATGGACTGTTTGAGCTGGGGTGACGGGCCGTCGGGGACGGGTTTGTCGCGTAACGCGTTGACGGCGTCGTCAAGGATTGTGTCGTGGTCGTTTGTCGGTTGTGGCTTCATGGTGTCACCTCCGAGATTCGCAGATTGTTTGTGAATCCAGAAGTATCTCGCGGAGTTGGGTTCGCGTCCGGTGCAGGATGGCGCGCAGGTTTCCGTGGGTGATCTGCAGTTGATTGGCGACGGTCTGTTGAGACAGGCCGCTGATGCATACGAGTGAGAAGACTTCGGCATTTTGGGGAGGGATGCGGGTGAGGGCGTCGATAAGTCGGTCGGCGAATTCGTCGGCGACGGCGATCTGGAGGGGATTAGGATTCGTGTTTGACATTGTTGTGTCGTCGATCGTTGTTTCGGTTCGTTGGCGGTCGCGTTTGCGGCGGCGCAATTGATCGAGGGCTCGGCTGGTGGCGATTCGATTCAGTAAGGCGCCCCAGTCACGTACGTTTTTCTGCTCGGCGAACTTCAGCGCGGTGAGGAACGTCTCCTGCGTGCAGTCGGCGGCGTCGGACTCATTGCCGAGCAATCGATAGGCGATGCGCCAGACGAGGGGGCTATGGCGTTCAACTACATCTGACCAATCCGTCATGCTTCAAGAGCCTTGTGAGCCGCGGTTACTGATAGAGACGATCCGGCGGGGGAAATGTTACGCGCCGCGGATACCCGCGCGCGGATTTTTAAACGGGGCGAGGCGTTACAGTTCGTCGGTGGTTGGCGAAGATTCGGCGGCGAGGGGGGTGGCGGATTGCTGGATCTGGTTGAGGGTTCGGGTGGGGTCGCGGAAGAATTGGGGGGACCAGATCTGGTGGAGTTTCCAGCCGGTCGAGGTGAGGATGGACTGGCGGTAGATTTCCCACTCAACGGGGTCGGGGGCGCGGTCGTAGCGGGTGAAGTCGGTGAGGAGGCCGAGCGTGACGTCGTCGGGCTGGGTGGGATGGTGGAGGGCGACGTCGATGCAGAAACCTTCGTTGCCCCAATGGGTGTCGGAGCCGAGTCGGCGTTGGTCGGCGAGTTGGAAGCCGAGTGCCATGGCAAAATCGGAGACGGGGGGAATGGGTCGGCGGACGGCGCGGGGTTGGGTGGGGTCGGCGGCGGGTGGCTGGGCGGCCTGATCGTGGGCGTAGAGGTCGGCGAGCCCTTCAGCGTAGCGGAGGTAGGCGAAGAGGAGGTAGGCGCCGTTGGGAGTCGTGCCGGGGGGGGAGCTGCTGGGTGGCGAGGTAGGCTTCGCGGGGGATGGACGTGATCAGGTGGATTTCCTGACGAGCGCGGGTGACGAGGACGTTGAGCCGGCGTCCGCCGCCGGCGCGGGCGAGGGGACCGAAGCGACGGTAGAAGTTGCCTTCGGGGGTTGGTCCATAGGTGGTTGAGATGATGATGTGATCGCGCTCGTCGCCCTGGACGTTCTCGAGGTTCTTGACGAAGAGACCTTCGAACGAACCTTCGCCGCGGCGCCGGCGGGCGGTGGCGAGGCGCTGGGCGAAGTCGGGATCGTCGACGGCGGCATCGTCGAGAAGGTCGACGATGAGATCACGCTGGGGGAGGTTGAAACAGGCGATGCCGATGGAGGGGGGATCGGCGCGGCGGAGCAGTTCGTGGACGATCTGCACGACGCGCTGGGCTTCGATCCGGTTGGAGCGGTTTTCGTAGATGCCATCGGCGCGCGTGAGCGTGAGGGGCGGGTCTTGGGTGCGCGCGCTGGGGTGGCCGGGGATGGCCTGGAGGCGGTTCTTGTAGAAGTGCTGGTTGGAGAATTCGATGAGGTCGGCGTTGCGGGAGCGGTAGTGCACGTCGAGGTAGGCTTCTTCAACCTGGAGGTTGAGCGCGGCGGCGAGGAGGTCTTCGACTTCGGTCTGCTGGGCTTCGAAGAGATCCTGTTGGGATTCGGGTTCATGGTCTTCGCTGGTGGTGATGGCGGCTTCGAAGAATCGGGTGGGGGGCAGTTGCTTGGGGTCGCCGGCGATGACGAATCGGTGGGCGCGGGTGAGGACGGGGAGGGCTTCTTCGAGTCGGCATTGGGAGGCCTCGTCGAAGATGACGGTGTCGAACAGGGGGAGTCGGGGGAAGACCTGGGCGACGGTTTCGGGGCTGGCCATCCAGACGGGGCACATGTCGAACAGGGGGTCGCCATCATCGGACGATTCGGCGGGCGCGCCGACGGCGATCATCTGGCGGAGCCGCATGGCGCGTTTGCCGCGGACGAAGAGTCGGCGGCGGAGTTCGGCGCCGTCGGCGTTGAGGCGGGAACCGGTGGCGGCGAGGAGGCGCTGTTGTTGTTTGGTGATCCAGTGGTGGAGGATGGCATCGCGGACGAGGGTGCGTTTCTGATCTTCGAGTTGGCGATAACGGTTGAACTGATGGGCGAGGCGCTGGTCGTCGATGCGCTGCAGGTCGGGGTCGGCGGCGAGACGGCGGGTGAGTTCGACGGCGAGAACGGCTTTGAGGACAGCGGCAAGGGCGGCATCGGGATCAAGGTCCATCGTCAGCGCGGCGGTGACGGCGGCGGCGAGCGCGGCGGGGAGCTGCGCGACGGCATCACGTGCGCGGATGACGGATTCGAGGGAATCGAAATGATCCTGCAGGCGGGTGAGGGTCTGGCCGGCCTGTTTGCCTTCGCGCAGTTGGGCCGTCGCGGCGGGGAGCCAGTGTTCGCCGAAGAGGTCGAGCGACCGCATGGACTGTTCGAGGGATTCCAGGGCGGCGGCGCGGGGTGCGGACAGTTGGAGGCCATTGATGAATTGGGCGCGGGCGGTGGTGTCGGTGAGCGCGGCGCGGGTTTGGGGAGCGAGGGATTGGGCAGTATCGAGAGCGGCGAGGGCGATGTGATAACTATCGAGCGTGGCGGTCAGTGTGGGGTCGTCGATGACTGGGCCGGTCGGGGCATGGGGCAGGAGTTGCTTGGCGGCGTGGGTGAGGAGGAGGCGAGCGCGTTGGGCGGTGAGGAAGGTCTGGAGTCGCTGGGTGTCGGCGGGCGCGGGGGTCTGGCCGAAGGCGGCGAGAAGTCTGCGGGCGGCGCGGTTGAGGCCGATGGCGAAGAAGCGTTTCCATGAGTTCGAGATGGCCATGTAGCGCGTGATGGTGTCGAGGTGTCCATTGAGTTGGCGGAGGGTCGGGGGCTGGGCTTCGATGACGAGGGCGAGTTCGGTGTCGAGGGGTCCGTCGAGCGCGGGGCGATGGGGTCGGGCATCACGGGAGATCTTCAGGAGACGGGCGGCGGCATCGGCGTCGAGTTCGGCGACGTGTTGGAGGATGGCGGGGTCGGCTCGACCGAACTGAGCGATGCGGTCGGCAAGAGCGGTGCGGTGTGAGACTTGATCGCCAAGGGGCTGATCGGGTTTGAAGGGGGGGATGTGATCGTGGGCGGCGGCGTCGGCGACGCGCGCGTCCTCGACACAGGAGGCGAGGCCCTGGCGAATCACGTCGACGGGGCGGGCGAGGAAGGCATCGAGCGAGGAGCCGGCGCAGTCGCGCCAAGGGTTGTTTGGCCAATCGACGGAAGCGGCTCGCTCGAAGATGACGATCATGTCATCGCGGGATTGTTCGAACTGGTCGAGCGTGGATTGTTTGAGGGCCTGTTCGTCGAGCGATTCGATAGGGGGCGCGTCGATGTCGAGCCAGCGGCCCATGAGGGTGTGGAATGAGGGTTGATCGTCGACGGGATCCATCAGGCGTTGACAGCAGTCGGAGAGTTGCTGGTGGAGGTCGGTGAGTTCGGCGTCGGTTTGTTCGAGTCTCTTGGCGGCGGTGGATTTGGTCTTGAGGTCGGGCAGGTCGTCGAGGGCGGCGCGGATTTTCATGTAGAGATCGCGCTGGTCGCGCTGGGGATCGTGGACGAGAGCGCAGAGGCGGCCGAGGTCGAGGTGGTCGAGTCGATTGGATACGACGTCGAGGGCGGTGCGCTTGTCGCAGACGAACAGGACGCGCTGCCCGCGGGCGAGGTGGTCGGCGATGATGTTGGTGATGGTTTGAGATTTACCGGTGCCGGGCGGGCCGTGGATGACGACGCCGCGCGAGGTGCGTGCGCGTTGGACGGCGCGGGCCTGGAAGGGATCGGCGAGGGTGACGAAGCGTTCGTCGTCGATGCGACGGGCGGAATCGACGAGGGGTTGGGTGTCGTCGGGCAGAGCGTGTTCGGCGGGTTCGAGGGTGGCGTCGACATCGACGAAGGCGGCGACAGATTCGGGGACGGCGGGGGCGTCGATCATGGCGCGGGTGTCGCGGAGAAGCCCCTGGTTGGAGGCGGGGAACAGGCCGAGGACGGCGGCGGGAAGGACGGCGGGGGTGTGGGGCAAATCTTCGGCGCGCGGTGTGGGTTGGAGGCGGAGTTGATCCGGATTGGTGAGGGCGGCGGGGTCGACGTTGGCGAGTTCGAGCGACTGGATGACGTGGGTGATCAGTGCATGGATCTCGCGCCAGGGCTGATCGCCTTGTTCATCTTCGAAGAGATCTTCGGGGGGTTTGCCGGTTTCGCGTTCGAGCCAGGCCATGAGGGCGGGGTTGGGGGTGATGAGGTCGACGCCCTGGCCGTGGCTGGTGAGTTGCAGGCCGGGGTTACGTCCGGCGTTGACTTCGAGGGCGACGGGGATGAACGCGATGGGGGCGAGGGTGCGTCGGGACGAGCCACTGATCTGGTTGGGGGGCATGGAGAGCAGGGGATAGCCGATGTTGAGCGCGGCGACGCCGGTGTCCTGTTCATAGGTGCGGGCATCTTCAGAGAGGTTGCGGAGTTTGGTGAGGAGTGATTTTTGATCGCGCCAGGCCTGGAGTTCCCGCTTGTCGGATTCGGAGAGTTCGACGGGTTGTGGTGCGTCCTGGGTGAAGTGAAAGTTCTGCGATTCAGATTGCAGTGCGGCGGGCGGAGGTACGGAAGCGGGGACTCGTGATTGCCTTTCATCACTGAGCAGGGACACGAGCGCGGCGGATGGATCGGCGCAACCCATGTCGGTAAGGGCGGCAAGGTCGACGCGCTGGCGGGAGGAGTGAGGTCTGCAGTTGAGGCTCGGTCCCCGGATGAGGGAGGCGTAGAGTCGGTCGAGCATTTTTTCGAGGATGTGGTTTTCGGGCATTTGCAGTCTCGTCGGGCCAGTCCTGTTGAATGTATCGCCATCGGCGTGCGATGCCACCCCGGGGTCCACGCGATCTGATGAGGGACGCGATCAGTTCTCGCGTTCCAGGGATGTTCCGAGGCGGCGGAAATAGTCCCGAATCACTCGATTTATCATTGATTCGGGTCGGGGTGTGTGGCAACTACGGATGTATATCCGGTGCGGGGGAAACTTGAGCAACAACCTGGTGATCGGCGCGGAGTGCAAGCGTTGATTTGAAGATCTGGAACTAAAGGGAGTTACGCCATGAATCTGCCTACCAAGATCATTTATTGCGGCTGTGTTTGTGTCGATGGTTCATCTGGGCCATGGGGTCGCCTCGGGCCAATCGCTGGGGACTCTTGATCTGGCGAATGCGGACGCGACGTTCATGGGCCTGTGGGGTGACGACTCTCACATCCAATCGGTGTTCAGAGCGGCGACGACCGCGGGCGATTTCAACGGTGATGGATTCGACAACATCATCCTGGGTGACCGCAACGGCGATCGCGATGGGCTGACGAATCGTGGTGAGGCATGGATCTTCGATGGCAGCGGCAGCGGCGTGATCCCGTCGCCGGCCGCGGGGTGCGCGGGTGCGTTGCTTTGGGTTGTGCTTGGGGCTCGACGGAGACGGCGGATCGGCTGAGCACGTGTTTGGCGTTATTACCGGTCTGGCGCGATGCAGCGCGTCAGTCATGGACCCACCAGGAATCTGACGGGGTGAAGCGCGGCGATATCTGCGGCGTTGTCTCATGGGAAGCGGCGACAATTGCCGCGGTGGTATCGTGTGAATAGGATGGGGTGGGTTGCCACCTTAGCTCAGTTGGCCAGAGCAGCGGTTTTGTAAACCGCAGGTCGTGGGTTCGAGTCCCACAGGTGGCTATTTGAATCGGGGTCCCTGGTGTCACCAGTGCGGTTCGTGTGTCCAGTCGAATCCAAGTCTGTCTCTTCAAAATCGTTCTGTTGCGCCAAGCAACGCGCCAAGCGGGCTTCGGAACGATCTTCGTCCGTGCCCGTCGCCTGCAACTGTTGGCGTGATGGTCCTGATGGATCCGGCATCGCGTTCCCGCGGCGACTTCATCGCTCTTGGGCCCGTGAATATACCGGGAGCTGAGTGTGCCCATTGCCAAGACTTGATTTGGTCATCTTGATGGAACCCCGCTTGTTGCGTCTGAGCTGCGCCTGCTAAATATTGGTGTTGCGGATGGCTTGTGTTAGTTTGGGTCGGTGATTTAGGCGGGCTCGAGGTGCGATCATGCATGGGATGCCGGGTTGGACGTATGAGGGGTCGGACCACGTGGTTGCGGGCGAAGCGGTGGTGGTGGGTGGTGAGCGGCAGCTATTGATGGACAGTTGGGTGGTGGCGGATACGGCGGGGTGCCAACGGGTGGTGCACCAGCCGGTGCGTCATGAGGCGAATCCGCTGATCGTGGCGGGGCCTGAGGGGGGAAAGTGTATTGGTCATGCGAATGTGATTCATGATGCGGCGCGGGGGGTGTATCAGATGTGGACGGAGGGGGCGATCATGCGGGGGTCGCGGGCGGGGCGGACGCACTACCATCAGACCTACGGGAGATATTTTGAATCGACGGACGGGGTGGATTGGGAAGCGCCGGATTTGAGTCTGTTTGAGGTCGAGGGGATTGAGGATGGGAATGTGTTCTTGGCGGACGCGGAGCGCGGGGTGTCGCCGAGCGTGATTGAGACGCCGACGCGGTGGCGAGAGCGGGGAAAGTATTTGATGGTGTACGACAATGGGATGATGGGTCGAAGGGATTTTGCGGCACTGCCCGCGAATGGTCAGCAGCAGCGCCTGGCGTTCAGCGACGATGGGATCCGTTGGCAGGGGTCGGCGGAGCCGATCTTTAGGGGGCAGAGCGATACGCATAACAACGTGTGTTACAACGAGGAGCGGGGAGTGTTGATGTTGTATCGTCGGGCGCCGATCAATGCGGGTGAGATCCGGCGGATTGCGTATTCGGAGAGCGCGGATCTGATCGATTGGACGCAGCCACGGGTGATTGTGTCGCCGGACGAGCTGGACGCGCATTCGTTGTATGGGATGACGGTATCGAGGTATCAGGGGGTGTATATTGGGTTCTTGCAGCAATTCTATCTGGCGGATCCATTGGGCGGGGGGATGAAGCCGGGGAAGCACATGATGGTGGATGTACAGTTGGCGTGGAGCCGGGATGGGTTGAACTGGTCGCGTCATCCGGGGCGGCCAATATTTCTAGAGACGGGGCCGGTTGGGAGTTACGACTGGGGAATGGTTTATGTGGGGAAGGGGCTGATCGAGCGGGATGATCGGATCGATTTGTATTACACGGGGTGGAATTTCCCGCATGTGCCGGGCGAACAGCGATCGCATATTTGTTTGGCGGCGTTGCGGAAGGATGGCTTTGTGTCGGTGGGGGCGCCGGAGCGGGGACGATTGTTGACGCGGCCGATGGTCTGTCCGGGGGGGCGGCTGCACGTAAACTTGCGGGCACAAGAGGGGGGCGGGGCGCGGGTGCAGGTGATGCGCGGAGATGGCGCGATGGATGGACATGCGGTTGAGGGATGGGGGAATGAACTGAGCGGTGCGGTGACGGGTGACGTGCTGGATGAGGTGGTGGGGTGGGGCGGATCGGCGGAGATGGGGGCAATGAAGGGGCGGACGATACGGTTGTTGTTTGAGATGGAGCGGGCTGAGATTTATTCGTTCTGGTTTGGGACATGACGGAATGCGCGGGCGTGGGTGAGTGTTTCGAGTGAGACCTGCAGACTGCGGTGGCGGAAGGTTGCGCCTGCCCGCACCGCCGCCTCCAACGTCAGTTTTGGTGATGATTCGTCCGGCCTCTTCTTCCGATGCTTCGACCATCACCATGATGCCCGCCCACACTGCCGTTGGCAGGTCGGCCCACGCGTCGATCAGCTTGGCCAGACCGGGGTCATTCCTGATGATCTGCGCCAGCATCGCGCCAAGACGCAATCACCCGACGTCACATCCGGATCGTTAATCGCGTTTTGGTCATGTGGTTCTATTGAGTTATGCTTCTTTGGTGCAGCGGTTTTGTAGACCGAGAGTCGCGGGTTCGAGTCCGACAGGTGGCTATGGCGTGACACGGGCGTGGCATCGGTCGACTGTGATTTCCAACGTCAATGACGGAAAGGGCGATGGGTTTTGAACGGTGAACAGCGCATTGAAGCGGGACTGGGGCCCGACGGCACGCGGGACATCCCGGCGGTGATCTGCTACGAGGGCATCTATACGCGCGACCATTGGGATCAACTGACCGATCAGCCGTGGTGGGCGCAATACAGCGGGGATCTGGATGAACAGGTTGCCTGGCGGGGCGACGTGATCGAGCGCACGGGTCAGGACTGGTTCTATCTGCACGTGTGCGCGTCACGGGATGAACGGTCGGCGCGACGCATCGAGCCGATCGGCGCGGATGCGATCGATCGGATCGACGAGCGAACGGACGAGCGCGAGCGGATCGACCGGCCGCGCATTGGGGGATGGAGCCCGACTGATGCGATTGCGTCGATCAACCCACTCGACATGATCGAGACCGAGACGCAGGTGGACGAACGTTGGCCGACGGCGGAGGCGTTCGATGCTGAGCGATTCATTAGAGCGGGTCACGGCGACCTCGCGGCGCGCATGCTGGCGGCGGACGGACCGGGGGCTGGTCTATTCCCTATCACGCATGTGTCATCGCCGTTGTGGAGTTGTTACGCGCTGTGGGGTTTTGACGGGATGATGATGATGGTGCTGGATCAGCCGGACCTGGTGGCGTACGCGTGCCGGCGTCACCTGGATCACGTGTTCGGATCGATTGAAGCGGCGAAGGCGCTGGGGGCGCGGGGCATCTGGATCGAGGAATGCATGACGGACATGGTGAGCCCGGATGCGTTCGCGCAGCTCAACGTGCCGTATCTGAAGCAGATCGTCGCGGCGATTCGTGACGCGGGGATGAAGAGCATCTATTACTTCTGCGGCGATCCGTCGGGCAAGTGGGACATGCTGATGGAGGTGGGCGCCGACGCGCTGTCGCTGGAGGAGAGCAAGAAGGGATTCGAGATTGACATCGATAACGCGGTTGAGCGCACGGGCGGGCGCTGCGCGCTGTTGGGAAATGTGGATGCGATCGACCTGCTGGAGACGGGGTCGGAAGCGGAAGTGCGAGCGGAGCTATCGCGGCAGATCGATGCGGGGCGTCGGATCGGCGGCCGATTCGTGATGAGCATTGGCAGTCCGGTGACGCCGGACACGTCGGTGGAGCGTGTGCGAGACTATTGTGATTGGGCGCGCGAACTGGGTCGCGGTTAGGCGCGTGGGCCGACGGGACGGGGCGGACGCTTGCATTGTGGGCGATGGTGGAGTGGATGGACACTGAAACGGTTTTGTATCTGAGTCGGGCGGACGTGGAGGGGGTCGGCCTGTCGATGCGCGAGGTCATTGATGCGCTGGAGAGGATGTTTGTGGAGAAGGGCGAGGGCCGGGTGGAGATGCCGCCGAAGCCGGGGATTCACACGAGGCCGGACGCGTTTATTCATGCGATGCCGGCGTACATTGCGAGTCAGTCGGCGGCGGGGATGAAGTGGATCTCGGGGTATCCGGAGAATCAGCAGAAGGGTCTGCCGTACATCAGCGGGTTGTTGGTTTTGAACGATCCGGAGACGGGGATCCCGATCGCGGTGATGGATGCGACGTGGCTGACGGCGCAGCGGACGGGGGCGGCGACGGCGGTGGCGGCGAAGATGCTGGCCCGGG
>NYZD01000117.1 GCA_002685935.1 Planctomycetaceae bacterium
CCATGATGGACCTCCGTGCGGGAAAGATCAGAACCTTCCCATCATCGGATGCATCCACAATATGACCGAAAAATCAACGAGGACGAGGCACTAGTGTGATTGCAAGAGATTCGATTACACTCGCGAGCACACGCCCCACCCCAACATCAATTCGTTCCAAGGCCCAAATGACTTGCATGGGGGAAGCATCCTTTACAGATGCATGACTCCGATTCAGAAATCCTGTAAGAGACCGGCCTTGTCTGCGTGAGACATAAACCGCAGGTTCTCGCGCCAGAAAGTACTCATCCTGGTGCCGGTTGCGCATACGACTTCATAGCCGTACTTCACGGTCAACGGGGGACCGACGGATCCCGTTGGGACCGTGGACGCCATGTTGTCCGCCATGTCGCGTACGCCGACAACGACGTACTTCGTGTCGCCGGTCAGTTCCCATGCATAGCCGAGGCTTTCTCGGAAATTGGAATACGCCGCGTAGGCCATCGACGTCTCGTTACCGGGCATCGCCTCGTAGAGCCCATCGCGGCCCAGGACCGCATCGGAGCACAGCCAATCGCAGATCGTCAGGAACAAGTGGCGGCTTGGTTTGCCGCCGAACGTCTGGTGGTAATACGCCAGACCCGTCGCGGCGATGCTGCCCATCACTGCTTGCTGGAAGGGGATCGGCCCGTAGCCGCCGGACAGCCCGCCGTTCGCCTCCAGCGGGTCGGGTCCGTCAGTGAAAGACTCGACGATTTTCTTGGCGGCCTGTGCGTAGAGCGCATCACGCGTGGCCTGGTATACGGTCGACAGCGCGATGAGCGGCCACCCGCGATCGCGCGCGCCGATGCGCCCCTGGCCGTCGTGCTCGATGCGCCGCACCATCCAGTCAGCAACGCCACGGGCTGCAGCCAGCGAGGGGGTGTAGCCAGTGTAGTAGTAGTGTGACACGAGGCTCTCAGCCCAGCTGTGCGACAGGTCGCAGTCGGGCGCCGCGTGGAGTGATCCGTGCACGCGCCAGCCGCCGATCTGATCATCCTGATCGTCGAAGTGTACGATGTCGACATCCAACACATGGCGCACCCCCGCGTCAAAGTAATCCATATAGCGGTAGCTTCCCGTCCGAACGAACTGAAGCCAAACCGCTTGGGCGAAGTCGTGCTCAAGGTTCGACATGAAGTTACCGCGCCGACCCCACGACGCCTCTCCGAGCGATTCGTAGTCGCCGTAGTCCATCATGCCAAGCAGACGGTCATGCCCGAGGAACTGCTCGAACTCCAAACGAAACCTGCGCTCGATGCCAGGGTACTTCTCGGGCTGGTAGTGAAATACCGAGCCGACCGCGCCAGAGCCGATGTACCACTGTGGCGCGGACAGCACGATGGGGAACTGGTAGGCGAAGTGCCAATCCGGAAGTCGAACCTGCGACGTCGGCCCATCAAAGGCCCGCAGCTTCACGCCATGGGTTTTGGCTTGTCCCTGATAGATGTGCAGCGGGCCGGCTGACTCGGGCCACAGTTCGATCACGACGTCATGTGCGTTCGCTGTTATCCCCTTGGGCCATTGCTGGCCGAAGCTGCGGACCGAAGCGGACAGGCCACGGGCCCCATCGCTGAGGCCGACCCAGCCGTGCGATGTGCCGATTCGCTTGTCGCCGACAAGCACCTCTCCGTCGATCATGGCATCGTAAAGTCCAATCTTCGGCGCTTGGGTCAGCAAAATCCGCATGGGTTCCGCCGACCGGACCAGTCCCACTTCATCGACGGTGCAGAGCGGGCAGGTCACATATTCAGTGGGGGAGTCGATCCCATGGCGCAGCACCAGGCGGACGCTCCTCAGTTCGCGCATGCCCGGATGGTCGGTGTCGATGGTTTGGCTCCCGACGCCCTGTATGATCTGCGCTGGAGGCGGCGCGTGCCGGAACGGCTCATCGTGCACGAACTGATACTCAACCTCGATGTCGTCGGCGTCGGCGAAAACGGTCAGTCGGAAGACGAAGCTGAAGTATTTGTTGCCATCCACATCGCGATGAATTCCACGCCGACTGATCACCAGCATTTTGTCGGTGAGGTGCTCGATGGCCGGCTCTGAATTCAGTTCCCCCGTGAAGGTGACGCCGGATTCGTCCTGTACCTGGGCTCGAATGTCGTGAGCGACGGGCGTCCCGTTCGCTTGCAGCCGTGTGAGCAGCGCCTGCCCGGACATGGGGAGTCTGAACGTCAGTCGCCCGTTGTTTACTTCCCATTCTGTCTCAAACTTCGAGAGGTTAATGGTTGACCCCGACTTGTCCCCTGCGCCGGCGCGAGGCCAGTGTAACGTGAGGGTTCTGCTGCCGTTGTGTTCGAAACTCACCGGGAATTGCAGCAGCGCCCACTTCACCGATCCGTCCGGCCAGTGTCCCAGCGCCTCGGTTGCCAGAGTCTGCTGTCCGCCGGATTCGTCCTGCAGACTTAGCGCGGACACATCCGTCAATGCGCCCTGCGGGAACGGGACGCCGCGACACAGCCATTCCGACTCGCGACGGATCCGCAGTTCGTTCTTCAGTTGGATTTCTGTGTGCATGTGGGTCTCTTGGTTGCTTGTGGCAGCCTTCCACCCGTCTCTGATTTGATGTGGCCAGTCGGACAGCTTCACCCGGGAATCCCTAGGTTCCCACGGTGTTTCCTCAGTCCAGGCCACGCCAGACCGTTTCCGAGATTTCGGCAGCGAAGACCTGCATAACGCTGAGCCGGGCGGCGTTATCGTGCGGATTTTCCAGTTGACCTGCCACCGGGACCATCCCAGGCGGCCAAGCAGCCAATATATCCTGTCATCCACTCGAATCCCACGGCTCTTCGCCGGTTGGGCTGAGGATTCGGGAGCATCAGTGGCCTCGATTCTTCGTTTGACCCCTCGAATGCCCGTTGGCTGTCGTGTGTGGACGCACTATCTGCGCTCGCCTGGCGGGCTGCGTTCGAGATCAACCATGAATCGCGTGATCATCACGACACCTCCTCAGGCGGCGGCAACGCCAGACGGTGAATGCGTTGCAGGATCGTTCGGAACAGTCCGCGCGTGCTTCACCGATGGGGTGCTCCTGATTTGATGTGCCGGGAAGAGCGAAGAGCCCTTGTTTTGCGGACCCAAACGCGTCAGAATCATATCACAATTGAGGAATCAGCTGGGAAATGCGAGAGTGTATTGGCGTTGAATGTGTCGGGTCGAAGCTTGAGGGCGACGATGAATGGGTCGAACGAAGCGATGGGACTGGTTTCGACGCGGGGGGGATGGAGGCGACGCGTCATTCGTGCATTGATGGTCATACTGCTGATCGTTGTGGTGTATTACGTGGGGGGTTGTTCGCTGCAGCGGCGGATCATGTTCCCGCGGCATCTGTTGGGCAACATGGGGGTGGGGGCGCCGGTGCCGCGTGATGTGGAGTCGCTGTGGATTGATATAACCGGATGGGCGGGTTGAAGCGTGGCTGATGCGGGGGGCGGGAGTGAGCGCTGAGGCGCCGGGGCCGGCGGTGATATTCGCGCATGGGAATGCGGAACTGATCGATGGTTGGCCGGCGGTGCTGGGGGGTTATCAGGCGATGGGGGTGAGCGTGTTGATGGTCGAGTACCGGGGGTATGGGCGGTCGGACGGTTCGCCGACGCAGAAGGGATTGACGGATGACTTTGTGCGTTTCGCGGAGATGTTGTCGGATCGGCCGGAGGTCGATGGGGAACGGCTGATCTATCACGGGCGCTCGATCGGGGGCGGAGTGATCTGTCAGTTGGCGGCGCAGCGTGCGCCGGCGGCGCTGATTCTGCAATCGACGTTTACCAGCGCGGCGGACATGGCGGCGCGGATGGGGTTTCCATCGTTTCTGGTGCGAGACAAGTTCGACAGCCGGGCGGTGGTTGAAGCGTTTGACGGACCGCTACTGCTGATGCACGGGCGGCGCGATCGGGTGATCGGGTATCGGCACAGCGAGCGGCTGGCGGCGGTTGCGCGGCAGGGGCGGCTGAGGCCGTACGACTGCGATCACAATGATTTCCCGATGGAGTCGGGCGCGTTCTGGGGAGATGTCGAGGGGTTTTTGCGGGAGGCGGGGGTGTTGGAGTGATGCGGGGCGGGGCACGTGGACTGATTAACCGAGCGCGACGTCGAGGATCATCATGACGGTGAAGCCGACGATGGTGCCGGCGGTGGCGAGGTCGGTTCGGCCGCGCTGTTGCGATTCGGGGATGAGTTCTTCGACGACGACGAAGATCATGGCGCCGGCGGCGAAAGCGAGGGCGTAGGGCAGGAGCGGGGCGATGACCATGACGGCCCAGGCGCCGAGGACGGCGGCGATGGGCTCGACGGCGGCGGAGAGTTGGCCGTACCAGAAGCATTTGAAGCGACCGACGCCGACGCGGCGCAGGGGCATGGCGACGGCGATGCCCTCGGGGAAGTTTTGCAGTCCGATACCGATGGCGAGTGCGATGGCGGAGGCGACACTGGCGTCGACGCCGAGGTTGGCGGCATGGACGACGGCGCCGAAGGCGACGCCGACGGCGAGTCCCTCGGGGATGTTGTGGAGGGTGATAGCGGCGACGAGGAGGGTGGTGCGTTTCCAGTGGGTGGGGAGTCCCTCGGCCTGATTGACGGGGAGGAACGGATGCAGATGGGGCAGGAGGCGGTCGGCGAGTCGAAGGAAGGCGGCGCCGAGGAGGAATCCGATGGCGGCGGGCATCCAAGCGCGTCCGCCGCGGCTCTCGGCCATTGCGATGGCGGGGGCGAGCAGTGACCAATAGCTGGCGGCGATCATGACGCCGGCGGCGAATCCGAGCAGGGCGTCGAGAATCGCCTCGGGCAGTTCACGTTTGAGGTAGACGGTCAGCGCGCCGATGGCGGTGATGAGCCAGGTGAACAGACCGGCCAACAGGGCCTGGACGACGGGGTTGAGATTGGTGAACCAGTCGAGCATGTTGGCGTTGGGCATTGTCGCGGGGGTCCGGCTTCTTGCCTGGGTCAGATGATCGCGTCTCTTGCGGCGGTCGGTCAAGAGCGCGGGTTGCTGTTTTGGTGTGGGCGGATGGATTTCATAGGCGCAGTACCATGAGGCGCGTGCACAGTGCGGTCGGCTGGCAGCCTGAATCGACGGCGGCGCGGACCTCGTCCATTACCTCGGGGCTTGCTTCGCCGCGGGCCCACCAGGGCAGCTGTTGGCCGTCTTCTTCCATGGCGAGGCAATCAAAACCCATCTGGGCGTAGGTCGACCAGGGCAGGCAACCCATCCAGACGTTGTACTGGGGGGCGGTGGTGGTGCCGCCTTGTGCGAGGACGGCGGCGTAGTCGTGGTCGCGTGCCCATTGGACGGACGCACGGCAGAGGGCGGCGCCGATTCCTTTGCCGAAGTAGGCGGGATCGGCGTGCCGCGCGTCGGGTCCGGCAAAGCCGACATGGAAACAAGCGTGTCCCCAGACGGGACGGTCGAATTGCAGTGGTTTTTCGGCGGCGGCGATGAGGGGCCAGCCGAGCGGCCAACTGACGGGTCGGTCGCGTCCGTATTGCGGGAAGTTGGTGTCATCGAATTGCGGGAGGGTCACGCTATAGCAGTGGAGCAATCCGACGCAGAGGTCGTCGTGCCATGCGGCCATGCCGAGGATTTCCTGCTGCGCGAGGAGGCGGGTTTGGGTATCGCGATCTTGCCAACACTGGGCGGCGATTGCATCGAGGTCGGCGTATTCGATGGGCCGCACATCAACGTTGGCTTCATTCATGGCTGGTCTCCGGGCGGGCAGCAAGCCTGGTGACAGTTGACTGAATGTTTTCTTCCGACGGTCGCTGAACAATCCGGTGATGTGTGAACGACAAAGCGTCGGCGCGTGTCGCGTGTGTTCGATCAGGGACGACGTCGGCGCATCAACGCGCCGATTACCACGATCAGGCTGGAGGCGGCAGAGGGTAGGGGCACGCTGGTGGGTGGGTTGAATGCGTTGGCCGGGGCGGCGGCGGCGGACCAGTTTGAGCCGACGAGGGCGAGATCGGCGACGTCGACGGTGCCGTCGCCATTGGGTTGCGGGGCGATGTCGGCGCTGAGGGGCGGCGTGCCGGGGGTGCCCCACTGCGCGCCGACGAGGGCGAGATCGGCGACGTCGACGGCGCCATCGCCGTTGATGCCGGCGGGATCAGGGCGGCGGCGAAGGTGAAGTCGGCGGCCCACATCAGCTTCTGGTCCTCGAGGACGCCCTCGATCTCGAGCAGCTGGAACGTGTTGAAACCATCGGGGACGAGCACACCGAACATCTGTTTGGCGCTGTTGAGGAATACGGTTTCCTTGATGGGTTCATTGGGGTCGTTGTTTTCGAAGCCGGTGACGCGCTGGAACTTGACGGGGTTGGCGAGGTCGCCATCGAAGATCATGTTGAGCTTGCCCCCGAAACTGCCGCTCACCCACATCCCGATGCCGTAGAGGGTTTGTGTGCTATCGCCAATGATGGTGGCGGGGACGGCGTGGAGGCCGCCGACGGCGGTTTCTTTGGAGTAGATTTGCCAGGGCGGCTGGTTGTTGGAGTTGATGGACGTGGTGGTGATGAAGTCGCCGCTCGATGAGTGCCAATCGATGCCCTGGCTGATGACGTTTGTCGCGGTGTGCGTGCCAAGGGTGATCGACGAGCGGACCGAATCCCATTGGGCACCGATGAATTGCTCACTGAATGTCTGGTAGCCCTGGGCGGCGAGGGCGGCGAGGAAGGCGGCTTCGGCGGCGATGTCGTCGACGGGGTCGCCGGGGGCGAAGGCGTCGGTGTTGAAGGTGGTGACCTCAGCATGAGCGGCGGGGGCGCAACAGGCGGCGAGGATCAGGATGATGCTCGCGAGCGGCGTGGGGGTGGCCTGAGCGAATCGAGGTGTTTGGTTTGTGCGGCGGGTGCGACGGGCATCGGTCATAGCCAACTCCCATGATGCGGCCAAATGGACCACACCCGCCGGAGTGGTGGGGACGGTTCAATTATATGGCAAGTGCATATTATTGTCTATATTCTTTATGGTGCGGGCTTTGGGACGTGATTGGGGTGTGGCGGTTGGCGGCGGGGCCGGGCGGGGGGAACTTTCGTCGTCGCGGCGCGTCGGTAGAGGACAGGGATGCGGGGTGGATTTCCTGGTGAGACGCGTGGTCCGAGCGCCGACCCGTGCGGGCATGGCCATCACAGAGAGGAACATCATGGACACAGAGACCAGTCGGAAACAATGCTGGAAATGGATCGGCACGATGTGCGCGGTGTTGCTGTTGCTTACCGCGTCCCACGCACGCGCCGGTCGTGTGGCGGAGACCAGGGTAAAGATCGATCGGATCGCGCTGTTCAAGAATGGGCTGGGGTATTTCACATCGGGGGCGACGCTGCCGAAGGGGGCCAGCACGATCAAGCTCGGTCAGCTTCCGGTGCCATCACACGGCACGTTCTGGGTGGGGTATCCGAAGGATCTGAAGGTGCGTGGGTTGTTCACGCGCATGGAAGACATTGAAGAGTCGATGCCGGCGCGAAGTGTGGCTGAGCTTCTGCAGGTGAACGTGGGACGGCGGGTGACGGTGACGATCGGTTCAGGGGACGCGCCGGTGATCCGGGGCACGATTGTGAGCGTGATGCCGGATGACACTGCGCCCGAGCCGCCCAGCCCGTACATCATGGACACGAGGCGACCGCAATCGGGGCGGTGGCAGCCGCCGTATCGATCCCCGTCGCTGGTGGTGATCAAGACGGAGGATGGTGGGAACGTGGCGTTGAACGCCGGTTCGATCACGCGTGCGGACTTTGAAGGTGAGGACGTCAAGACGACGGTGAATGTGAAGTCGAAGCGGCCGAGCATGCGCATGGCGCTGGATGAATCGGCGAAGGACCAACGGATCGGTCTGAGCTATCTTGCTCGGGGGATCACGTGGTCGCCGAGCTACCTGATCGACATCTCCGATGCCAAGACGGCGAAGCTGAGCGCGAAGGCGGTGGTGATCAACGAGGTGGCGGACCTGAAGGACGTGCAGCTTGAGCTGGTGACGGGCTTTCCGAACATCCGGTTCGGCGAGGTGAACAGCCCGATGGCGATGAGTCAGAGCCTCAAGGACTTCCTGAACGCGCTGAGTTCCGGCCGTAGCGAATCGCGCGGGCGCGGACAGTTCATGATGCAGCAGCAGGTGATGATGAACGATCCCAACTACGGAAACCCCATCGGCGCGCCGATGCCGGGCTATTCGACGGCGCGGGCGGGGACGGTTTCCGAAGATCTGTTCCTTTATCCGGTGGATCACTTTTCGCTGCGGCGCGGGGAGACGGCGTACCTCGGGCTGTTCACGGCGGAGGTGCCCTGCCGGCACATCTACATCTGGAAGATTCCTGACATGCTGGACAGCAACGAGCGCTATCGGCGCGAGCGGGAGTCGGACGATGAACGGTTGGCCGAGAAGGTGTGGCATGCCTGCCGGCTGACGAACAACATGAAGATGCCGTGGACGACGGCGACGGCGGAATTCGTCAAGGATGGGCAGATCACGGGTCAGGACATCTGCTACTACACGGCGGCGGGCACGGAGACAACGATCCGGATCAATCGGGCGATGAACGTTCTGGCGGAGGAAGCGGAGTTGGAACAGAATCGCGAACGCAACGCGGCTACGTTTCATGGGTCCCGGTACGATCTGGTCAAGGTCCGGGGCGAATTGAAGCTGGAGAACCGCCTGGACAAGACGGCCAACGTGGAGATCACGAAGCAGCTGTCGGGCGAGGTGCTGGAGACCGATCCTGAGGCGACGGACACGCCGACGGCGAAGGGTCTGAAGCGGGTCAATCCGCGTCATGTGCTGGTGTGGGAGATTGCCCTGGAGCCGGGCGAGCGGCGGACACTGTCGTATACGTATGAGGTGTATGTGCGCAATTGAGGCGTGGGTGAAACAGGCGCGGCCCACCGGACGGGGGCGGTCAGGCTCGGCCGGATTTATTGATCGAGCATTTTTCGGATGGCGGCGATGGTGCGTTCGGCGGTCTGGTCGGGGGTGAGGGCGGCGAGGGACCCGTCGAAGGGTTCGGCGGTGATGGGTCCGTCGTAGTTGAGGGTTCTTAGGGCGCGGACGAAGGTGGCGGCATCGATGAGGCCGGTGGCGCAGGGGAGGGTTCGTTCGAGATCCATTTGCTGATCGCGGGTTCGTCCGGCGACACCGTCGTTGACGTGAACGTAGACGATGTTGTCGTTGTTGAGATTGGTAAGCAAGTCGTCTTCGGTGGCGGCGCTGGTCCACCAGTGGTAGGCATCGAGCAGGACACCGACGGAGTCGGGGGGCGCGGCGTCGGGTCGGACGGCGTCGCATAGATCGAGCATGTCGGTCATGGTGTGGATGAAGGGGTGTTTAAAGAGGTCGCGGAGGGTTTTGGGGCCGATGAATTCGAGGGCGAGGCGGACGCCGTGGTCGGCGAGGACGGCGGCGATGGGGCGCAACGATTTGACGTGATGATCGAAGTTGGCGGCGTGATCGAGCTGGTTGTGGCCGGGGACGATGTAGGTGTAGGTGCGGGTGCAGCCGAGGGCCTGGGCGACGGCGGCGCATTCGGGGAGGGCGGCGAGGTCTTGTTGGTATTGGGCGGGTTCGGCGCGGAATTCGACGGGGAGGGCGAAGGCGCCGAAGCGGAGGCCGGCGGCTTTCATTTTGTCGGTGACGGCGGGGCAGTCTGCTTCGGTGATGGTGGGCGGTCCGGGCATTTCAATGCCTTGGAACCCGTGGCGGGCGGCGAGGGCGATCAGCTGGTCGAAGGTGACGTCGATGCCGACATCGCCGGGGTTGAGGTTGATGTACATGGGCGGGGTCCTTGTGGCGAAGCTCGGGGGATCAGGAATTGGGTTGGGTCCAGGTGAAGTCGATGTCCTTGTCACGGGTGAAGGCGCGGGCGGCCTGGTGGAGGCAGTCCTGACAGGCGCAGGCATCGGGGTTGAGGCCGGGCTGGGCGGGGTCGGGGGTGGGATGGGACCAGCGGGGCAGGTCGGCGGGGAGGGTTTCGCGCCGGCAAAGGGTGCACTTGAACTCATTGGAGGCGGGGGCGGTGTGGTCGAGAGCGGCGGCTAGGCAGGAAAGGCAGAGGACGGAGCCGCGGTGGCCCTCGACCATGGGTTTGACCTGGTCCCAGTCGGAGCCGCAGAAGTCGCAACTGATGATGACGCCGTCGGGTTCGGTGCGTTGCATGGGGGTATGGTAATGGAAGCGGCGGGCGGGGGGATTACCGTGCGAAGCGACGTAGCGGACAGCGGTCGCGAGGATGGGGGTGGGGATGGCGTGAGGCGGATCGCGGGTTGCCACTCGCAGCGATCGCTGTTGTTGGGCGCAGCATGGGGCGGTTAGTCCGTGTCGGCTTGGAGTGCGGCGTTTCGTTTTTCGAGCCAGTCGTGGATGAGTTGAAAGGCGGGTTTGCCGCGGATGCCGTAGCCGGTGTCGTTCGGGCCGCCGTTTCGGTAGAGGTCCCATTCGTAGAACATGACGCCGGCGAGGGGGTCGGACTGGGCGGGCGGATGGGGATCCTGCGGGTCGGGGATTTCGGGAATGAGCAGGTCAGACCAGGCGTTGATGAAGGCGGCGAGGCCCCGGACCTGGATTTCGGGGGCGGCGGGTTCGCCTTGGCCGACGTAGTTCCAGGGGTCGCGCAGGCCCCATTCGAGGGAAGGGTAGCCGATCTCGGTGAAATGGATGGGGCGTTGGACCTTGGCGGCGAAGGCGGTGACCTGGGCGCGGATTTCGCGCCAGCGCTCGGTGAGGAGGCGGTCGGGGACGTCGGGGGTGTCGGTCAGTTCCCAGTAGCCGTTGATGCCGATGCGGTCGAGTTGGGGCCAGTGCTTGGAGACGAAGTAGTGATCCCAGTTGGTGGAGTAGGTGAGCTGGCCGGGGAAGCGGGCGCGGAATTGCTTGATGAGTTGGATCCAGCGTTCGGTCTGGCGTTCGGTGGAAAGCAGTTCGCTGCCGACGGAGAGGATTTCGACTTTGGATTCGCGGGCAAGGTCGGCGAAGGTGAGCATGATTTCGGAGTAAGCCTGCCACCAGGGGTCCCAGTCTTCGGGTTGGATTTTGCCTCGCCATTCGTTGCCGCGGGGTTCGGAGAACAGGACGATGGGCATGAGGACGACTTTGAGGCCGCGCTTGTGGGCGGCGTCGATGATGGTGCGCAATTGGGCGGGGGTCGGACAGCGGTCGGGATCGATGTGCAGGTCGATCGAGGCGCCGTGGGTCTGGTAGATAGGGGTGAGGATTTCGACGGCGTCGACGCCGAGCGCGGCGAGGTCATCGAGGGCTTCGATGTAGCGTTCAATCTTGTAGATGTGGTGGATGTTGATGGCGAAGCCGACGAGGGGGGGTTGGGGGGCGACATGGGGCGCGTCGGCCTCGCTTGAATCGAGCGCGGCGGGTTGCGTGGTGGTCGGGGCTTGAGCGGGGGCGCGGTCGACGGTGATGAGGGCGACGATGGTGAGCGCCCAGACGGCGGCGGCGAGGGTGATTGTCAGTCGCAACATGGGCGCCCCCATTGATCGGTGGTTGTCCGCTCCCTGACGGTCGCGGCTCGTCGGGATTCGGGGCGCGGCGCTATTGGGGTTCCTGGCCAACGATGCCGAGTTCCATTTCGTCGAGTGCGGCGCCGGCGGGGACCATGGGGTAGACGTGCTCGTGTTTTTCGACGACGCAGTCCATGAGGACGGGGCCGTCGTGTTCGAGGAACTCGGTCATGCGGGCGGGCAGTTCCTCGAGTCCGGTGCAGCGGATGCCGCGGCAGTTCATGGCCTCGGCCCACTTGACGAAGTTGGGGTTGTGCATTTCGGTGTGGCTGTAACGTTCTTCGTAGAACAGGTCCTGCCACTGCTTGACCATGCCCTGGAAGTCGTTGTTGAGGACGAGGACTTTGACGTTGATGCCGTACTGGGCGGCGGTGACCATTTCGATGCCGGTCATGCAGATGGAGCCGTCGCCGTCGATATCGATGACGGTTCTGTCGGGTTGCGCAAGTTTGGCGCCGATGGCGGCGGGGCAACCGTAACCCATGGTGCCGAGCCCACCGGAGGTGATGAACTGTCGGGGCTCGCGGAACTTGTAGAACTGGG
>NYZD01000118.1 GCA_002685935.1 Planctomycetaceae bacterium
AGACGTAATCGCCGGGATGACGTTCACCGACGGCGAAAAACAAAAGGCCGCCTGATCATCACTCATCCACAGGATTTGACCATATCTCCGCCATGAGGAAGGCCGCGATGTCGCCGCCATCGGGCTAAACAGTCACAACATCAGCCTCGGCAGCACGCTGCATGTCCGCCCCGACCTCGATGTGTCCATCGACTACACACACGGCTGGGACGACTTCGCCGTCAGTTTCCCCGCGCCCGGCCTCAACGAACGCGACGCCGAACGCCACAGTATCACCGTCGGCGGCAAGTTCTGGTGGGACCGGCGAAAACGCAACGTCTCGGTCAGTTACACCTACCGCGAAAACAACGCCGAAGGCGTCAACTTCGATTACGAGTCCCACGGTGTGAACGCCCGGCTCGAATCCCATCTCTTGGGCCCAATCTGGGGCGCCGTCGATATCGGGTATCAGGAAAATGACTATCGCGGGTTCATCAGCACGTTCATTCCCCCGCCCGGCCGCAATGAAATGGAAATCTTCAACGTTGGCGCACAACTGATTTGGGTCATCAATCGACAATGGTCCGTCGATGTCTTCTATCAGTTCATTGAAAACACTTCGAACCAGCCGCAGTTCGAAAGTGATTCGCACAACGTCGGCGGCGGCATTACCTTCAAGTTCTAACCGCTCCATGCGATTGCCACGCACAAGCTCACGCCGAAATGTCGGCAATTCACGATCAGGAGTGCCACAACCATGTCTCCCAAGAACACCAATTCCGCCCTGGCGTCCGCGAGATTCCTCTGCGCGGCGCTCGCCGCCCTCACGATCGTCGCGTCCGGCGGCTGCACCGTCACGTCCATGTTGGGAGGCAACCCGCTTCAGGTCGAGCAGAACTACAAGGTCGCCCAGGGGGCCAACGATCGCGCCAACGACGCGCCGGATTTCGCCAATGCCCAGACCTGCGACGCCGCCGCCCAGACCGCGCGGGATCAGGCCAACCAGGCCTTCGCCAATGCCGACACCGCACGCACCACCTTCCAGGAAAAGTACGCCGCGTTGCAGAACCTCAAAGCAATGGCCGCCGAATTAAAGGACGCCAAAGAAGCATGGGCGCAGGCCAAGTGGGACTATACCGACGCCATCGCCGACGCCGAGCACCGCCGTGAACAGGTCGAAGACGGCAACGACGGCGCCATCTCCCTGGGCAGACAGGCACTCGACAATGCCATCGCCGCCATTGAGGACATGCGATCGACCAAGAGCCGCATGGCCTCCGCAATCAGCGCCCTGGCCAACAACTACTCCGCCTACAAGGATTTTGTCGATTCCGATCAGGATTGGGCCCAGGACATCTCTCAAGCCGACCTCAACGCCGCCGCCCAGGCCTGGCAGAATTCGGTCAGCAGCGCCAATGACGCACTGCTCCAGGAAGCCAAAGATGAACTCTACGACGCCAAAGATAAGATGGGCGACTGGGAGTACAACCTCCTGCCCATGTTCCACACCTGGTCTCAGGGACACATGAGCAACGCCAACACGATCGTCGCCGATCTCCGCCGAGATCCCTCATTCGGCGCGTCCTGGTCGGACCCCAACGATGACCTCGATCTAAGCCTGAACGATCTGAGCGCAGCCGTGCCCAAAATCGTCGACAGCGGCAACATGGCCGTCACCTCCGTCGAAATCAGTGTCGCCGAGGCGACCGAGCAAGCCATGGACGCCGCGACAGAGGCCAACCGAAATGCAATCCGCGCCTACCAGGCCTGCAACGACGGCCAACTACCCCCCCATGTCGACCCCGACGACTTCGCCGACATGGATTTCGACAACCCCTTCAACGAATATTCCAATCCCTATCCGTCTTGGAACAGCACCTTCTGGGATATCTCCTCGCCCTAACCCCCCGGCGACGCATCAGGTCCCGCGACCGGCGCACCCGCCGATGCTATCCCATAGCTTCATTCCAGGAACCCCGCATCCCTCAACTTCTCCATCGTCAACCCCCCGCTCGGCCCTTCCACCGCGCCGTCCGCCCAGTGTTTCAGATAGTTCACCACCGTCCGCGCGATCATGTCCGTCTCGATGTTCACCCGATCCCCCACCGCCAAATCCACCAGCGTCGTCAGCTCCAGCGTCGTCGGGATCAGCGCCACGCTGAATCGCCGCGCCGCCGCGTCCACCGTCGCCAGCGTCAGACTCACCCCGTCGATCGCGATCGATCCCTTCGGCACCACGCAGGGCATCAGCGACTCATCCGCCTCGAACGTCGTCCGCCAATCCCCGCCGGCGTTCTGCACCTCCACCACCCGCGCGATCCCATCCACGTGGCCCTGCACAAAATGACCGCCCAACATCGACGTCGCCGTCAGCGACGGTTCCAGATTCACTCCCGACCCCACCCGCAAATCGCCCAGCGTCGTCCGGTTCAGCGTTTCATGCACCGCGTCAAAACCAAGCAACCCCGCCCCATCCCCCGCCGCCGGCGCATGCGTCAGGCACACCCCCGACACCGCGATGCTGTCCCCCGCACTGGGCCGATAGGCCCAGTCCCCCGCATCAACCAGCAGTCGCACACCACCCCCGCGCCCTTCAATGCTCGCCACACGCCCCACAATCTCAACGATCCCGGTAAACATGGTGCGTCGACCTCCGCCCCCTCACCTCAGGCCCAATCCCAGATCACAACGGATCATTCAACACCGCCCCGTCCGGCGGACGCAACTGCCCCCCCGCCCACGCCGGCGCTTCCTCAATCGTCGCCGCCGCCTCTCCCGCCGCCTCCATCCGACGCAGCAACCGCGCCTTCAACTCATCCGCGATCTCCCGGCACGACGCCGCCCCCGCCAGATTCCGCAACTCATGCGGGTCCGACTGCAGGTCATACAAATACTGCTCGACGTACCGATCCGAACCCGCATCCTCAATCGCATCCCCATCCGGCGCGTCCACGCCGTATTTCCACCGCGCCGTCCGCACCGCCCATCCCACCTGCGCCTCGGAGATCTGCACGAACACGTCGTCCGGCCGGCCGTCGCGATCCCCCCGCACCAGCGGCAGAATCGAACGCCCCGCCATCTGATCCGGCGCCGCCAGCCCCGCCGCGTCCAGCAGCGTCGGTGGCAGATCGATCAGCGACACCAGTTCATTCACCCGCCCGCCCCCGTCGAAGCCCGGCCCGCACAACACCGTCGGCAACCGGATCGACGCCTCATGGCACGACCGTTTGTACTCGCTGTTCCGCGTCTTGAAATGACACCCGTGATCCGTCGTGAACAACACCACCGTCCGCTCGCGCAGCCGCATCGACTTCAACGCATTCAGCAAACGCCCCAGCGCCTCATCCAGCCGCTTCACCATCCCCCAATACCCGCCCAGATGCTGATGGGTCGAGCCCCCCAGCGCCGACAGATCCGGCGGCACCCAACGCCCGTCGTAGCGCTCCCGATACCCGTCCGGCGGCGGATAGTCATCCACATCATTCTGAAAGTGTGGCTCGATGTAGGACACCGTCAGAAAAAACGGATCATGTTGATGCCCATCCACATACCGAATCGCCGCATCCGTTAACGCGTCAACCCGATACCCCGGCAGCTTCACTGCCTCGCCATCGTTGTCGTACAAACACGTCTCGTACGGGTGCGACGTGAACTCCAGCGTGTTCGACGCCAGCCAATCCTGATAACCCCCCCGCCGCTCCATCGGCACCGGACCCCACACCTTCGGATCACCCAGATGCCATTTGCCGATATACCCCGTCCGGTAGTCCGCCTCATTAAAACACTGCGCCAATGTCGTCACGTCGTCCGGCAGCGGGATCCCATTGCGAAAACACCCCGTCTGCGTCCCGTACATCCCCGTCTGCAAACACGCCCGCGCCGGACCGCACACCGGCTGACACGTAAACGATCGCGCCACGTGCGTCCCCGCCCCCGCCATCCGGTCGAAATTAGGCGTCAGATCCAGCGGATTCCCATGCACCCCCGTCGTGTCCCACCGTTGCTGATCGGTGAAAAACACAATCACATTCGGCCGTTCGACGCACGCGGACATCCCCCCATCATAACCCCATCTCGCCGCCCTGTGCATGGACCGACCTCAACGCAACCCACGCCGGGCGCGCCCTCCAATCGACCACCATCAGTTTCAAAAGTGACAAGCGCGGTTCACGCGCCCGTTGAATCCACCTGCGCGATCGGCCGCTCACCAAGATCGGCCAGCGCCGCCTTCACGATCGCCTGCGCCCCCTGATCGTTCATCCGCGCCAACACCGTCTCCACCACGTGCCGCGACGACTTCATCTCCCCGGTCTCATCGGCGTCCACACGCTGCCGGCCGTCCAGCGACAACACGCGCGCCCGTAAACGCATCTGATTGCCGTCAATCGCCTCGGCATAGATCCCCACCGGCGCGTGACATCCGCCCCCCAGCTCCGCCGCAAGCTCACGCTCGGCGTTGCACAATGTCGACGCCGTCACGTTGTTCAACGACAAACAGCGACGCACCGTCACGTGATCGTCCGCGCGGCACTGAATCGCCAGCGCCCCCTGACCCGGCGACGGCACCATCTGCTCGATCGACACAGGTTTGGTGGTATGGTCAGGTAACCCCCCGCGCAACAGCCCCGCCATCGCCAGCAGCGTCGCGTCGAAACGCTCCTCAGACAGCACAGCCCCGAGCCGGGTGTCGATATTGCCGCGCAGCGACTCAATCGCCAGATCCGGCCGCGCCGCAAGCACCTGCGCCGCTCGCCGCGGCGAAGCCGTGCCCACCACCGCACCCGACGGCAAATCCGCCAGCGTCCCCGCCCCACGCGCGATCAGCGCGTCGCGCGCATCGGCCCGCGCCGTGATCGCCGCCAGCACCAACCCCGGCGTCTCCCGCGTCGGCATGTCCTTCAAACTGTGAACCGCCACGTCCGCACGCTCCCACAGCAGGTGCTGCTCCACGGCGCGCGTGAACAAATCCTTCCCGTCATCGGCATGCAACAACTGATCCGGAAGCTGATCGCCCTGCTCCACCGGCAGCAACTCCACCGAAACCTTCGGATGTAGCCGCTGCAACACATCCCGCACCGCACCGGACTGAGCCAGCGCCAAACGCGAATTGCGGGTTGCGATTACGATCGGGCGTCGGCTGGGTCGCACGAACGTCCTCCTTAACCAGGCGTTCTCAAATCGGGGAAAATCACGCAGTTCGGAACCGGCCCAGCGGAGCTTGGCCGTAACGGGGAATCTTACCCGCAGGCCCTCTCCAACACCAGTAATCCCATCAAGCCAGAATACTAATACTAACCGGACGCGAGGCCATATCAACCGACACCGCCCGCATTTCTCACAGAATAGCAAGAATTAACACAATTTCCGCCGCCAAAGCGCCCAACGTCAGCCACACCACGCGCCTCCGGCCAACCGGTGCCCGCAACGCCGGACGAGGGATCATGGCCAATTGACCCACCCCGCCGGACAGACTCAACCCCCGACGCGCTCGATCCTGCACGATAGCGATCACCAGATTCGCGTCAAATGGCCCCAGCCTCATCGTCCGACCCAGCTTCAGCAGACGTTCGCGATGCTCAGGCCTCAATAGCGACCCCTCCAACGCTTCCTGCACCCGCACCGCCAGCACCCATCGCGGATCGTTCGCCGTCAATGTCACCCCCGGCTCGCGCACCGCCGAACCGATGTCCCCAGCCCGCCCCGCGCGGCGCCGCCCAACCTCGTCGCCCCGCGCCGATGTCACCAGCCGCAGCGGCTGTGTCTGGTCACGCATCTCATTCAAATCAGCGCCGCACCGAGCACACGCCCGGCCGCGCTGACCTCCTCAGTACCCAAAATATACCACGACCCACCCCGACCCGCCGCTCACAATCCCACGTGATCGACCCCACCACCCGGCATGACCGCCCCCCGCCAACCGAAAATGTAAATCCAGGCCAACTCTAACGGTTATGCCACCCTCATCTCCGTCCGAACTCGAACGCCGGCCGAGCCATCACGATCGGACGACGCGCCGCGACATTGATCAGCAAGCCCACCATCAGGAAGTTCACCACCAGGCTCGAACCCCCGTAACTGATGAACGGCAGCGTCAACCCCGTGATCGGCAACAGTCCCACCGTCATCCCAACGTTCACAAACACCTGCGTGAAGATCACCGCCACCACCCCCACCGCGATCAGCCGCGCAAAGGGATCTTGCGTCTGCGCCGCGCTGACCACCCCCACCGTCACCAACAATACGTACATCCCCAGCACCGCCACTCCCCCCATCAATCCCCAGCGCGTGCAGATCACCGCAAAAATCATGTCGTTGTGACGCTCAGGCAGATGGTTGTAATGCAGCAGATTCCGCGCATGGCTCGGCGGATTCCCCGTCGTCCCCCCCGCCCCCACCAGCATCTGCGCCATATACCCCTGATACCCCGCCCCGTGACGCTCCGATTCATCGTCCTGCCACTGCAACAGCGCCGCGTTGATGCGGCTCTGCTGATGCGGGCGCAGCAGAAAATAAAGCCCCGGCGTCAAACTCAATCCAATCAACACGATCGCGATCAAATGCTTCAACTTCGCCCCCGCCGCCACCAGCATCGCGAACAGCACCGGCAGAAAGATCAACGACGTCCCCAAATCCGGCTCGATCACGATCAACCCCATCGGCACGAACGTGATCAGCAGCGGCACCAGCAACCCCCGCAACGTGCGATAGTTCGCCCGAAACCGCAAATACCACGCCAGCGCCAGTAGGAACACAATCTTCGCCACCTCGCTCGGCTGCACGGTGATCACCTGGAAGTTAAACCATCGCCGCGCCCCACCCCGCACCGGCACGAACTCCCGCGGCATGAACGGCAACACCACCAACACCAGCGCCAACAACGTCAACCCCATCAACGGACAGGCCGTCGGCCCAATCAGCCGAAAGTGCGGCACCGCCGTGATCAACATCGCCACCAGCGCCACCACAAAAAACACCGCCTGCTTCTTCGCCGCCGCACTGCTCAAAAAACCCATCGCCCCACCCGTGGCGTCCGCCGCTTCCCTCGCCTCCGCCGTTTCCCGCACGTCGCCCGGCTTCAGATCCGACGCATCAATCGCCACGATGCCGATCACCGTCAGCATCCCCGCCGCGAGCAGCGCCACCCATCCAAGATTCGGCCGAAGTAATGCTGACACAGGTCCCGCCTGATTCTCAATCGAACCGCTTTATCACGTTCACAGATAACCTTCCGCCATCAGCGCCCGCATAATCTCATTCGCCACCGGTCCCGCCGCTCGCCCCCCCGATCCGCCGTACTCCACCAGCACCGCGATCACAACCTTCGCCCGCGATTCACCCGCTCGCTGCACGTGCAGAACGTACCACGCATGATCCGCCTTGAACCACTCCCCCGCATCCTGTTCGCCGTTGCCGTTGCCGTCGATCCAGCGCGGCGAATCATTCTGCGCCGTGCCCGTCTTCGCCCGGCACACCACCCCCGACGGCGGATTCAAGGTCACATGCCGCCCCCACGACGCGGAGAATCCCCGGCTCGTCCCGTTCGGGTCCATCACCGATGCCCGCATCCCCGCCAGCGCATTGTCAATCGCGCGCGCCGGCACCATCAGATCGCGCGCCTCGCTCGACGCCGCGTCATCCATCACCAAACGCGGAGCCGTGTAATGTCCGCCCCGGGCCAGCGCCGCATGCGCCGCCGCCACCTGAATCACCGGCACGCTCAACGGCCCCTGACCAATCCCCATGTGCCGCGCATTCGATACCGACAGCTCGCTCCCCTTCGGATTGTCCCGCGTCAGCGACGGCATCAGCCCCGCCGACTCCTCACCCAGCCCCAGCCCCGTCGTCCGTCCGTATCCCCACTCCCGCAAACCCTCCACCAGCCGCACCGCCCCCAGCCGCTCCCCGCTCTCATAAAAATAAACGTTGCAGCTCTGCGCGATCGCCTGCACCGGCCCCAGCCGCCCGTGCGTCAACTTGAATCGCAGATACTTCCAACATCGATAGTGATTCGGCAATTCCGGAATCAAATACCCCTGACAATCAAACACCTGATCCCATTCGATCAGACCCCGCGTCGCCGCCAGGCAATACACGATCGGCTTCATCGTCGAGCCCGGCGGCCGCACCGCCGCGATCGGCCGATTGATCAGCGGCTGATTCGGATCGTCCACCACCGTCGACGTCGCATCCCGCATCTGGCCCCGCGTGAACGTCGGCCGCGTCACCATCGCCAGCACCTCCGACGTCTCAACGTCCATCACCACCGCCGCCCCGTTCAGCGGCGTCCCCATCGGCAACCCGGCGTTCTTGTGCCACCCCTGCACCCGCATCAATCCCACCGACGGATCCATCAGCCCCGCGATCCGCGCCTGCAGCATGATGTCGATGCTCAACCGGACCCGTCCCCCGTACCGCTTGGGATGCTCTTCCTCAACGCCCGTGTCCAGATGCCGCACCACCCGACCCCGCATCCCGCGCAATTGATCCTCCGCCCCGCGCTCGATTCCCGCCGACCCCACCCGATCGCCCTCCAGATATCCACCCAGATCAATTTGACCGTCCGCATGCCGGTACGGTCGCCGCTCGATATGTTCCCGCACCGCCTTGCCCTGCCAACCCACAATGTGCGTCGCCACGCCCTCGACGCGCACCGCCTGCCTCACCCCCGACTTCAGCGGCGGCGGCAGCGTCGACCGGTCCACATCCACGTCCATCGTCTCAAACGGATACACCCGCGTCAGCGCCGGCTCCACGTGCACCGTCTCGAACACCGCCAGGCCCGCTCCGTCTTCCGCGCGCGCCCGCCATCGACGAATCTCGTGCGCCGTCTCATCCGACACCGCCGGCAGCATCGTGTGTGGCTGATGTTCGTCACGAATCGGATCCGCCACGTCCCGCAGCGCCACCGGTTCATCCAACTCCCGCGCCCGCTGCTTCGCCCACGCACTATGTAGATGCGACCGCATCGATTGCACCCGCCGAATCACCGACTGACGCCGCGCGTACAACGCCTCGGCGTCCCCGCCCGGCAGCCCCGCCAGCGCCGCCCACAACGCATTGACCTGCTCGTCGTAGTTTTCTTGATGCGGAGCGATCAACTCATCCTTCTGCTCCGGGCTCAGCTCGCGCCACCGCGCCTTGTGCTCGCGATACGCATCACCCCGCGCCCGGTCATACGCCCATTGCCCCGTGATCACCGCGTAATCCACCGTCACATCGAAACAGGGCCGATCCACCGCCAGCTCCCGCCCCTTCCGATCCGTCACCCACCCCCGCACCGTCGGGATCAACCGGCTCGTCACCAGCGCCCGCTCCGCCTCCACCCGCAGCCCCTCCCCCTTCACCAGCGTCAGACGCATCATCTGCGCCACCAGCACCGCCGATCCCAACAGCATCAACGTCATCATCAGCAGCAACCGACGATGAAACATGCTCGGAATGGCACGACGAAGGATTTGCACGGTTGACCGTGCGTCATCTTACACCCAACAACGCACCGCCGTGACTGGATCATGTCAGCGTAATGCGGGCCCGCCTGCCCCCAGCCCCTGCGACGATCGCAAACGCCCGCCTCAGCACGCCCCTCGGCGCTCCGCGGACGCGTCCAGTAATCGCTGGCATTCGGCCGCAAGGATGCTGCCCATGTAGCACCCTCGGATCGACCGACGCACATAGTCCACCCGGCGGTACATCTCGCCTCCCCCCCCCAGGATCATCCGCCCCGTACACAACGTGACGGATATTCGCCATCACAATCATGCCCAGGCACATCACGCACGGCGCCAGCGTCGTGTAAACGATGCATTCGTCGCTGTGCTCGTAAAGGCATGGCGCACAACTGCGCATGGCCCGGCTCTCGGCATGTTCCAACTTGCTGTGCAAGGTGAACTCATGATTCGACCCCCGACCCACAATCTGCTGACCATGAACGATCACACAACCAATCGGGCGATCGCCGCGCCCCAGCGCAGCCTCGGCCTCCCTGATCGCTTCCGCCATGTAAGCCGCGTGATCGGTATTGTCCGTGATCGACACCATGCCGCCGCCTTGCATCGATCCAGGTGAGTCCCAAGCTCAAGCCGAAACCGTCAACGCCGTCAGCACCTGCTCCTGCAGCGGGTCGTCCCGGTCACCGCTCAGCACGTCTCGGATCTCGCTCGGCCCGAACTGACGCCGGAAGTAATCACCAAACTCCTCATCCCCTTCGCGCTGATCCCGCCACGCCTCGATCACCGGTCGAAGCGACACCGCCACCTCGTCCCGCTTCACGTTCACCGCGAACAGCTCCGGCATCCGATCCCCGGCGATTCGGCCCCCCAAAAAGATGTCGTAGTGGCCCGGCTTGTGACCCACCAACCCAATGTCCGCCGAGTAAGGCCGCGCGCAACCGTTCGGGCAACCCGTCATCCGCACCGTGATCGGCACGTCCGCCAGGCCCACCCGCAGAAACTCCCCCTCGATCGCCGACAGCACCCCCGGCATCACCCGTTCCGATTCCGTCAGCGCCTGACCGCACGTCGGCAGCGCCGGGCATGCCATCGATCCCCGCTTCACCGACGTCAGATCATCGGCGTCCGCCACCAGATACGATGCCAGAATCTTCTTCACGCCCTTCAGCGCTTCATCATCCAGATCACCAAACAGAACGTTCTGGTTCGGCGTCAGCACCACCGTCGGTGAGTACCGCTGAACGATATCCCGAAACGCGCTCTTCATGCGGCACTCGTCCACGTCCACAATCCGACCGTTGTCCACGTACACCCCGTGGAAATACTGCCCGTCCCCCTGCTCGTGTGTCCCCAGATAATCCTGATGCCCCACGTCCGGAATCTCGACCCATGGTTGAAGATCGAAACTCACCCGCCGCTCAAACTCCTCACGCACCGCATCGATCCCGTTTTCTTCCACCACATACTTCAACCGCGCATGCCGCCGATCCGTTCGGTCCCCGTAATCGCGATGCAGCGCCGCGATCGTCGCCACCGTCTCCACCACTTCGTCCGGCTTCACCGAACCCAGCGGCGTCGCCAGCCGTGCGTACGTGTTTACCTTCTTGTGCGTCATCCCAAACCCGCCCCCGATCACCACGTTCACCGCCGTCAGTTCACCATCCTCGATCACCGCGATCAGCCCCACGTCCTGGCTGTACACGTCCACACTGTTGTCCTCAACCGTCCCGATCCCCACCTTGAACTTCCGCGGCAGATAGCTGTCACCGTAGATCGGCTCCTCCTCCGGCCCGCCCACCTTCTTCCCGTCCAGCCAGATCTCGTGATACGCGTTCGTCACCGGGCACAACGCGTTCGACAACTCCTGTGCCATCCCCCGCGCCGCCGCGTGACCCGGATCGGTGAACGGCGCCGGCGACGCCATCACGTTCCGCGCCACGTCCCCGCACCCGCACAACGCCTCGATCAGCACCTCGTTTGCCCGCTGCATCGCGTGCTTCAGCGTCGTCTTCAGCACCCCGTGATACTGAATGTTCTGCCGCGTCGTCACCCGCAGCGAATGATTGTGCGTCACCTCGTCCGCGATCGCATCCAGCTGCAGATACTGCTCCGCCGTCAGCACCCCGCCCGGCACCTTCACCCGAATCATGAACCACGTCGGCTTCGTGATCCCCGTCAGCCGCGCGAAACCCCGTGCATCGCGATCCTCCTGCTGATAGATCCCGTGAAACTTCATCAGTTGCATGTCGTCATGCTCGAACGCCGGCTGATCCGACGCCAGCACCTCCGCGATCGTCCCACGCAGATTCGCCGACGCCTTCTTCGCCGCCTCCACCTTCGTCTCAGAATCCTTCCGCGCCAGTTTCTTCATCTCAGCGGCCATACGGTCGCTCCTCATAATCTGCTGTCACAAGAATAACCCCCGCCTCACGCGCCGTGCCCCGACGATCCGCCCCGCAACGATCCCGCCACTCCAACCAACGCCATCAACAAACCCACGACGAAACATCCGCCGTCGTACCAACTCGGCATGCCGCCCCGCAGGCTCACGTCCCGCCCAAGCTGTGCGATCATCCGCGTCACCTGGGCGGTCCCAATACCGCTGCTGATGTACGGCGTCACGATCAAAACCGTCCCGCAAATCACCAGCGCCACAGATACCGATGCTTTCATGGCACGCCCTCGCTTCGCCGCGTTATGCGACAATTTGGACCATTGTTCAATCAAAGATTCGAACTGTCCAACGACTTGACCGACTTGCCATCCACGTGCAACCCGCACTCGGTCTTGCCCCGGCCCGCCCACCGTCCGGCCCGCTGATCGCCGCCGATGCCCACCGTCGCCGTGCACTGCTCCGGCGTGCAGCCGATCGACGGATACCCCTGGTCGTACAGCGGGTTGTACGGCACCTTGTTCGCCTTGATGTAACCCCACAGCGTGTCCTCATCCAACAACGCCATCGGATTGATCTTCGCCATGTCGTTCGCCGCATCCCAGCCCACCACCGGCAACTCCGACCGCGTCCGCGAATGCCCGCGCCGAAGCCCCGTGATCCACGCCCGCTTGCCGGTCAGATACTGACGCGCCGGCTCCACCTTCCGCATGTAGCAGCACGCATCAGGCTGCCGCTCCCACAACTTCTCACCGTGTTCGACCGCCTGCTCGGCGATGCTCAACCGCGGCGCGACCCGCACCGGCTGAATCCCATACCGCTCAGACACCTTCAGTCGCGTCTGATGCGTTTCGGGAAACAGCACGCCCGTGTCCAGGTAAAACACCTCCACGTCACTCAGCAATCCCATGTCGTGAAGCATGTCGATGACAACCACCGACTGCATCCCGAAACTGCACGCCAGCGAAATGTGAGGCGCATACCGATCCACCGCCCAACGCAGGATCTCCTGCGGCGACGACTGCTCCAGCGCCTCAGCCGCCTGATGCAGTGCCGCGATCTCGGGCGATTCGCTCTGCTGCCGATCCATCACGTCGGCTCCAGACATGACGTTGACCTCCCATACACTTGGCTCACCCCACACGCCCCACAACACGCCCCACAACGTGCGACCCATGATCTTAGCGGCAACACACCCTAATGTCAATGCCTACTCCACCCCGTCCTGAACCCACACAACATATTGCCAATACACCACTAACAATCCTGTTGACATATTGAATTATTCGTATATAATAATGTATTCTCATGGCCAGACGACGCGTCAAGAAAGCGTTCAGCCGACTCCCCGATCGCGCCCTGAACCGCGCCGCGGACGTGATGAAGGTGCTCGGACACCCCGCACGCCTCAAGCTGCTCGACCTGCTCAGCGACGCCGACCACACCGTTGGTGACCTCGCCGAACGCATGGCGATGCCCCAGCCCACCGTCTCGGCCCACCTGATCCACATGACCGACCACGGCCTGCTGTCCCGACACCGCCGCGGCCGCACCGTGTCCTATCGCGTCATCAGCCCCGAAGCCGCCGTCCTGCTCGAAGCCATCCACCGCCAGGCCCTGGCCGACCTGTCCTTCCAGGGCGGCGAAGCGATCTAAACGGTGACGGCCGAAATTGTTGACACTCCGATAAGTGCGATGCATAATAGGGTTATGGCTCAGCGATTCTTCGATTTTGGCTTTGACTACTTTTTTTATGCGGGCACCACACCGCATACGGGAATCTGCTGATCCAATCGCACGACGCCAGCGAGAGCATTCAGAACAGCACCCCGATGCGGCGAACCGGATCGGGGTTTTTATTTGATGATTGCGGCCGCCCGCACGATAGAACTACGTAGCCCTTACCCCGTAGGAGTGGACCGACATGATCGTCGTCATGAAACCCGATGCCGCGGCCGGACAGATTCAGGCCGTCGTCGACCTGGTGCGAGAGATGGGCCTCAAGGATCAGGTCATCCAAGGAACCGAATTGAGCGTCGTGGCCGTGATCGGCGACGATCGCAAGAAGGATCGGACGCTGTTCGAAACGCTGCCCGGCGTCGAAAAGGTCGTGCCGATTCTCGCGCCCTACAAGCGCGCCTCAAGGGAAGTGCAACCCGAGCGCACGGCCGTGGTCCTCAGCGACGCGTGCATCATCGGCGGCAACAAGGTCATGGTGATCGCCGGGCCCTGCAGCGTCGAATCCGAGGAGCAGATTCTCACCACGGCACACGCCGTGAAGAAAGCCGGCGCGACGGGGCTGCGCGGCGGGGCCTTCAAGCCGCGCACCAATCCCTACAGTTTCCAGGGACTCGGCGAGGAAGGCCTGAAGCTGCTGGCCAAGGCGCGCGACGAAACGGGATTGGCGATCGTCACCGAAGTGATCACCCCCACCGACGTCGACATGGTCTCGGAATACGCCGACTGCCTGCAGATCGGCACGCGCAACGCCCAGAACTTCAAGCTGCTGGACGCCTGCGGACGACAGCCCAAGGCGATACTCTACAAGCGCGGTATGTCCAACACGCTTGACGAATACCTGCAGGCGGCGGAATACATTCTCGATGCCGGCAACCCGAACGTGATTCTCTGCGAGCGCGGCATCCGAACGTTTGAGGATCACACGCGCAACACGCTGTCGCTGGCGTCGGTCACCGAATTGCAGCATCGCGCGCACCTGCCGGTCGTGGTCGATCCGTCACAGGGCACGGGCTATGCGCATCTGGTGCCGGCGATAAGTGATGCGTCGGTGGCCTGCGGCGCCGACGGGTTGATCATCGAAGTGCATCCCGATCCGTCGCATGCGCTGACCGACGGCGCGCAATCCGTCACGCCTGACGTGCTCGTGGACATGATGCAGCGCATGAAGCGCATCGCCGAAGCGATCGGCCGATCGCTGTAGAGACAATCTGTCCCGGTGGGATGGCTCGGCCGTCAGGTCACGCGTGATCGCGCCGGCGACGCAGGGCCAGCGCGCCGATCAGGCCAGCGCCCGACATCGCGGCGATCGGCGTCGGAACAACGGCGCCGCGGAATGAGGCGCCCGACGAGTCGCCGCTCTGCCCACCCGGTGTTCCCCACTGTGCGCCCATGAGCGCCATATCCGCGATGTCCACCAGGCCGTCGTCGTTTACATCCGCGTTGAACGGCAGATGCCCCGGCGTCTTCCACTGAGCGCCAATCGCAGCCATGTCGCCGATGTCAACGTTGCCGTCATTGTTCACGTCGGCATTGTGCGTCACGACGTTCGCGAACACTTCAAAGTCGGAGAACTTCATCGCGTGCGGCGTGTTCGTGTCGGCGGTGTCGCGGTCGAAGTACATGCCCACCGCGGTGATATTGTCCAGGACCACCTCGCCCAAGGCCGGGTCGAGATAAGTCGCCGCGTCCTGATCGAAGTTGAAATCCGTCGCCGCCGGGTTGTACTCCGCCCAATTCAGGTCGAACGGATTGAACACCGTTTCCAATACCGCCCACGTGCCGGGCAGCGGATCCCAATCCCGATCGGCAACGTAGAACTGATCGCCGTTGCGGATCACGGGTCGGGCATGCTCGACGTTCCAGTCGCGAATACTGCGCACCTTGATGTAGCTGTTGGGATCGAACTCCAATCGACGGTCATTGGCGCCGTTGAAGAAGTCTTCCTGAATCCAGATGAACGTGGCCGCCCAATCGTTCACATCGTCCGACTGGTCGCCGGGGAAATTGAGTGGGTTGGCTTCCTTCCAGTAAGAAAAGAACGACAGGGTGCTGAAATAGTCATCGGGATCCGGCCCGCCGCCGGCCTGAGATTCAGCCTGAACCGTGCCCTGGCTCCAGTGGTTGCCGTTGTGCGGGGCGCGGGCGTTGACGTTGTAGAAGTTGGCCTCGATGTCGCCGTAGAACACCGCCCCGGGCAGTGATGTGTCGTATCCTCCCTCATCGCCGAACGAAATCGTGTGGTAGTCGTCGGGGTTCAGCGGATCGGTCAGACTGAAGTTGAGGATGTAGTGTGAGTCATCGTTGCCGATGTACGCCGTTTCATTGGGGTCGTTCGGGTCGAGGGGCGTGCCATCCTGGAGGTCGCCGTCGAGATCGGTGAACTGCTGACCGGGCAGCCCGTACAGCCGATGCGATCGGTAGCTGCGCTCGCCCTGGTTGTAATTGACGATGTAGTCATTGTCATAGTCCATGATGATGCGACTGTCGGCATAGGCCGACGGTGGACCGACCGCCCATGTGGCGCTGAGGGCCGCCGTCGCCAAAAACCGGACAAAAACAGACCGCTTCATTGCATTGCCCCTTTTCGATGTATCAGATCGCTGAATGACTCGTCTCGGAAGCATCCACTGCGATCCTGCCGGATCTCGCCGCCGCGGAACGCCCGCACGGAACTGAACAATTCAACTAATATCCATACCAAAATATATTGTATTCGATGTGGGCGCTTGCCGCAACTGCAAAATCGCTGTCCGCGGGGTCGTGCCGGCCCCGGCGGCGTGTTGGGGACGGCTTGACTGCAGCACCCCTCGGAATGTCGCCTCGATCGAGGTTCAAAGCCCCGGGTTCCCGGTTCTTTGGGCCCAAACCGTTCCAGTTAAGCCGCTTACACCTGACGAGCCAGCGGGAAACCGAGGGATCTGTCGCACCGTGGTATGCACTTGCGGGGCCGGCGGAATCAGGCTGATCGCGATCCTGTTTGCGGCCAAGGCCAGAATGTGTCTTCATCGAAGTCTCCGTTGGACCTGTGACGACAGTTGTCCCGAACGCACGTCGCGCGGACCCGGGTCGGCCACCCCCGGAGCCCGACCCCGAAAGGGGGCGGCGGGGAACAAGGCCGGACATGTCCTCGCGGCGCCGACACGTCGACGATCGGCGCGCTTGGCGCGCCACGCCGATCGTCTGCTGCTGCTTACCAAAGAGAACCAGGGACGAACGCGCGCGGCAGCGGGCGCGCGGTCGAGGCCCGACTTCGACGCTGCGCTGCCC
>NYZD01000119.1 GCA_002685935.1 Planctomycetaceae bacterium
CCATGGCGCTGATCAGATCTTCCCTGGGTTCGCGTCGGCGCCGATCGATCAGTTCGGTGAAGAGGTCGGTGAGTTCGTTGAGTCGGCTCAGGGCGGGGTCGAGGGCTTCGTTGAGGCGCGGACCGCCGCCGGAACTGAACGGGAGGATCTCTTCCATGGCGTGACGAAAGCCGCGCTGGTACTCGGTCGGGATGCCAAGCATGTCGCAGATCACCATCGCGGGCAGGGGCAGGCAGAAGGATTTGTTGAATTCACATTCGTCGGCGTCGCCGATGTCTGTGAGCAGTTGGTTGATGATCTGTTGGATGCGCGGCTGGAGGTCGGCGATCATTCGGGGGGTGAACGCGAGGCCGACGAGCTTGCGGAGCCGGGTGTGATCGGGGGCATCGAGATTTTGCAGCCAGCCGCTGATGTGTTGGATCAGGGGCTGAGCGCGCGGGCGATTGTCGGGGGTGAGGGGGCCGAGGTACATGCCGTCGCGGCTGGAGGACAGACGTTTGGTATCGCGCAGGCCCTGGAAGATGTCGTCGTAGCGGGTGATGAGCCAGACCTGCATCGGCTCGCAGAAGTGGACGGGTTGCTCGGCGCGGAGGCGGGCGAGCAGGGGGAAGGGGTCGAGCAGCCGCAGTTGGCAGAATTGATCGTAGTCGGGGGTTTGCTCGATGGGTGTGGTCATTCATGCTCCGTGTGAATGGGGTGCGCGGTGGTGTTGCCTGGGTGTGAGGCTAAGTTAGTCGACGCGGCGTGGGTCGGCCAGCCGATGGGATTCGTGGAATCGCAGACGGAATTGGCGGACAACTTGGCGCAGGACAGGATGGAGGCGTAGCGGACGGCGTATGAGGGCGTGCCGGCTTTTTGTGAGGGTCCGTTTGGAGAATGCTGGATTTGTTGCCGCTGGATCAGCGGGCGGATTGGTGGTTCATCATTTCTGTCAGGCGATCGACGAGAAACTGCACGTGGATGTTGATCAGCGCGCGGCCCTTCTCGGGCGTGGCGAGGAGGGCATTTTCCTGTCGTGCGCGATCGCGTGGATTTTCGGGATTGGGTCCGGCGGCGGGCCAACCCTCTTTTGAGAACGGTTCCAGGTATTCGCGCACCATGGGGGATAGATTCTGCGCGTAATCGAGACTGGCCGCATCGTAGTCTTCGAGGTCGATGGAGCGGACGCGACGGGGATAGGCGGCGAGCATGACGGCGGTTTCTTCTTCGGAGGCGTGGTTGAGGGCGGTCTGGCGGGCGACGGTGTCGAGCTTGCCGTCGCGCAGGTCGCGGTAGCCCTGGAGGATGTCGTCGCGCTGATTTTCGGTCATGCCTTGCCAGTAGTTAACCTGATCGAGAGTCATGTTCCAGCGCTTTTGCCATTGGGGGAGTTGGCGTTTGAGCAGGTCGGTGTTGCCGGCGTGGCCGTTGACGACGAGAACGGTGTGGATGTTGTGCGTGCGCAAGCTCCGGACAACGTCGCAGAGGTAAGCGCGGAGTGTGCTTTTGCGGAGGGTGAGGGTGCCGGGGCGGGCCATGTGATAGGGGGAGAAGCCGACGGGGCAGCCTGGCGCGACAACCACGCGCGGCAACATGCGGATGGCGGCCTGTTGTGCCATGTAGGTGGACAGTTCGATATCGAGGTTGAGGGTGAGATGCTCGTTGTGTTGTTCGGTGGCGCCGATGGGGATGATTGCGGCGGCAAAGCCCCCGGCGTCCTGCGTCCGGCGGAACTCGCGGCGGGTGTGCTCGCCGAGGGTGACGTGGTCGGGGGTGATGGATTGAGGTGGTGCGGTGGAATTGGACATGGTTCTTGTGGTCAGCGATTGAAGAAGAGATCTTCAGCGGTTTGGTAGAGGATTTGGGTCTTGTCGGCGTCGGACAGGAAGTCGGCGTGATCTCGGATGAGTGCGACCTCGGCGGGGAAGTCTTTGTCGGGATCGCTCATCAGGATTGGGCCGCCGGAATCGGATTCGTACATGATGCGCTGCGGGCCGAAGGCATCGACAACGCGCCGGAGGATGGGGAGCACGTCGAGGAAGGGGCGCTGCCGAGAGCCCATGGCGTGGATGGGGCCAAACTTGACGGTGACGCGGGGGTGTTCGGCGAGGCGCAAGAGCCGGGCGCAGTTGTCATCAGTGAAGTTGTCATTGAGACCGAGGCCGAGCAGATGATCGAGGATGAGCGGGGCGTCGGGGAAGCGGGCGCACATGGCGTCGATTTCGTCGACGGCGTCGAGGGGGCCGAGGAAGCTCAAGGGCAGATTGTGATCGGCGGCGGCGGTGAACATTTTGTCGTAGCCGGGGTGTTCGAATCGTTTGAACGGCGGCTCGCCTCCACGAATGCGGAATGCGGAGATGCCGCGCCGGGCGAGGGCGATCATGGTCTTGTCGGGTTCGCCGACGCTGACGTCGCTGTAGGCGGGGACGATGCCGGTGCCGACGAAGCGTTCGGGATTGTGTTGGATGAGGTCGAGGATGTAGCTGTGGTCGAGGGCGTACCAGGTGATCTGCACGAGATTCATGCGAACGACGCCGAAGGGCGCGGCGATGTGGGCGTGGTTGTCGGGGGTGAAGCGGGGTAGCCAGGGCTCGGCGGCGTCGAAGCCGGGCGCGAATGGGTATTGGTCGCAGGGCTCGCGCCAGACGTGGGTGTGGGCGTCGATGAGTTTGTTGTGCAGATCGATGGTCATGAGGATGCACGGCGCCGGGTGACCCAGGTTTCATGATATCGCTGGTGGGCGCGATTGAGCTTGTCGAGCAGGACGGCGGGGATTTGGAGGTGGACGCCGGCGAGGAGTTGATCGACGTGCTGAGGAGATTCAGCGCCGCCGATGACGGCGGTGACTTCGTCGTGGGATGCGACCCATGCGGCGCAGAGGGTGGCGCGGGGGACGGCGAGTTGGGCGGCGGCATCATCAAGGGCTTGGATCAGATCGTTGATGGGTGAATCGGGATCGTTGTCGCGGCCGGGGGCGAGGTAGCCGGTGTCCATGGGGCTGAAGGTGAGGACGCCCAGATTGTGGCGGGTGATGACGGGAAACATCTCGCGCCGATATTTGGGGATGCGGGATTCGGTCGTATCGGGCCGATCCTTTTCGGCGCCGGCGATGTTGAAATAGTCTTCGAGGCCGGCGGGGGGGATGCCGCCCTGGGTTGCAGCGCACGCGATACATTGTTCAACGTAATCCGCAGTGTGATTGGACAGGCCCCAGTGGCGTGCCTTGCCGATCTGGACGACGGCGGTCATGGATTCGACGAGATCGGCGGGGGGTGTGACTTCGTCGGGTCTGTGGCATAGGTAAAGATCGACGTGGTCGGTTTGGAGGCGCCGGAGTGATTCGTCGAGACGATCGAGGAGGAAGTCGCGGGTGAAGGCGGCCTGGAGGGCGTTGTCTCCGGAGTCCTGGAGGGGGAAATTGGGGCTGACTTTGGTGCAAATGACGGCCTGGTCGCGGCGGCCGGCGAGGGCCTGGCCGAGGGCGCTCTCGGCGGAGGATTGCTCGCCGTACCCGATGGCGGTGTCGAAGAAGTTGACCCCGACATCGAGACAGTGATGGATGACCGCTTCGCCGGCGGGGTTGTCGACGTGGCGACCGATGTTGCGGAACGCGTTGCCCTGACAGAGGCGCGTGACACGGAGGTCGGTGCTGCCGAACTGAATGCGTTGGGGCGGGTCGGTGGTCATGATGCGTCTAGCGGTTGCGATTCAGCGGATCGCGATGGTAGTTGCGGTGCAGGCGATAGTCGACGAAGCAATCGACGTCGTAAAGATCGAAGGGGATTTCGACGTGGGGATCGCGCTGGGTGAGGGTGACGGTGATTTCGTTTCGGCCGGGGTTGGGGTAGTGGTCGGGGTCGAGGGTGTATTGGTAGATGCAACCATAGGGGCCGATGCTGCCGGTCTCGATCATACGATAGCCGATGTCGTTGATGTCGAGCAGATGGTCGGGGAGGGGCTGGCCGTTAAGTTCGACGCGCACGGCGTTGGTGGCGACCTCGATGCTGGAGATGCGGACGTGGAGGCGAACGGCATCGATGCGGCCGCGCTGTTGGTAGTGCGGCAGGTCGTCGGCGATGTAGAGCGGGACGGTGACAGGTTTGCCCTCGGCCAGCGTGATGGGCAGGCGGCGGTCGGCGCCGGGGAACCATTCGATGTGCGGGCGGCCGGTCACGGATTGAGCGTGGTAGTGTTTGTCAGCGACGGCGAGGAGGTCGGGGTCGCCGAGCGGGCGGGCGGTGCCGTAGTCTTGGGGTTGGAGCGGCCAACCGTGGGGCGTCCAGTGGCAATCGCCAATGCCGCAACCGTGCGCGCCCTGAGCGTAGGCGTTGGCGGCGGCGGCGTGGAGCAAGGGGGGCGTGGCGTAATAGCTGACCTGCCGTCCGAGCAGGGCGGAGATGCCGGCGAACACGCGACAGTTTGTGCCGCGCGCCAGTTGCGTGACGGGCGTGAGATCGTGGGAGTGATCGATGCCGGCGTGGAGGACGCCCGCGCTGCAGATCAGGCCGTCGACAAGGCCGTCGGCGATCCAGGCCGGCACGTCGTAGCCGAAGATGGGCCAGGCGCCCGGGTGGGCGGGGATGCGGACGAAGATGCGCTTGGCGCGGTTCTGCTGCTGAGCGGCTTTGTCGGCGGCGGCGCGCAGATCGCGCAGCCATTGGGTGAGCACGGGGGCGAGCTGATCCGTCTGATCGAAGCGGCACAGCGGAGCGAAAGTGAGCAGGTCGAGATCGACGCCGTCGGTTTGATGCCGCGCGAGCGTCTCAGAGAACATTGCGAGGCGCAGGGCGCGGACTTCATCGTGCAGGAAGTTGAATCGGCCGGCGGAAAGGTGTTCGGCGCGCGGGTCGTCTTCGGGGCCGACCTGGAACTGGGGGTTGTCGTAGAACCAATCGATGGTGCGGCCGAGCCCGCCGGTTTGTTCGCGGGGGGTGCCGTTGAAGTTGACCCAGTTGCCGGCGAAGAACCAGATGCCTTTCTGGTTGGCGCGGTCGACCATGATTTGAAGCGGGTCGTGACCGTCGGCGATGAGTTGGCGGAGATTCAGCGCGGCGCGGTACCAGACGGGGTGGGTCCATGATGTGACGTTGTCACCCCACTTGGGCACGACGTGACTGTCGTAGACCACTGCACCGCCTTCGACGCCGACGGTGTAGAGCAGCGTGTCGAAGCCACTGTTGACGAACTGATCGACGGTGGCGTGGAGGTCGGCCGGCTCAAGCGACGGCTGCATCTGGTAGAGGCAGGCGGCGTGGCGGGCGTCGTCGGTGCAAAAGACGCGCGGCTCATCGGTACGTTTGCGCGGGGTGGTCATGCGGTGTGGACCAGGACGTCGATGAAGGGCGGGGCGTCGGCGACCTTGTAATGCACGTTGAGTTCGGGGGTCTCGATGCGTTGGTTGTCTTGTTGTCGTGAATCGAGGCAGCGATCGAGGATGCCGCACACGAGTTGATTGCGCTCGATGGGGAACGGCTCGGCGCCGGTCTCGATCATGTGCTCGGCGTTGGCCACGAGGCAGGCGGAGTAGGTGACGTTTTCCGGCGAGGCGAGGTAGAACTGCGTTGTCTGGATGCGGTCGAACCCATTGACGCGAGCGGCGAAGGTGAAGTCCCCCACCGCGCCGTTGAGCATCAGCAGCGTGGCGCGGAGGCCGTCGTTGAATTCGATGAGATAGGCGGCGGGGTTTTCGACGATTTTGGGCAGTTCGCCGTTGCGTACGAGATCCTGCGTGCGGGCGTCGACAAGAGACTGTCCCTTGAGATGATCGGAACAGGCGAGGGCGGCCTCGAGCAAATCGTATGACCACTCGCCAGCGTCACCGGCTTTCCAGACGGCATCGCCATCGATGAGCTGCACGGCGCGGACGCCGCTCTCGCCGCCGCGACGGCGCTCGATCATGCACTGCATCGCTTCGAGGGCGTGGTAGTCCATGGCATCGGATGACCCGCAGCCGACGGCGAGGGCTTCATCGATTTCACATTCGAGGGGTAGTTCAATCGCGGGCAGGCGCCAGGTGAGGGGCAGGGATGAGCCACCGGTCAGGGGAAAGCCGATGCGGCGGGCGGTTTCGACCATGTCGGTGGCTTTTTCAAAACTGTAGGACAGGTGCTTGTCGTTGAACACGGGGACGGCGCGGCCGTCGGCTTCGAACACTTCGACGACCTGCTTGAAGAAATCGTGGCGGGGATAGAGGATCTGGCCTTTGTCGTTCTTCTTGTAATCACCGTGCTCGGCGATGACGACGACGGCGTCGACGGCAAGTTTGTCGCCGCCGCAGCGCAGGGTTTCGGCGATGGTGGGGTAGACTGTAAAGCCGAATTCTTCGGCGCGGACGGCGCTGAGATCATTGTCGGGTTTCTGATCGACGTAGAGGGCCACGACGTCCATTTCAGGATGATGCCATCGACCGTTGCGGGGATAGCCGACCATGAAGCGATCACCGATGTGCTGGGCGTGCGAGCGATGTCTAAGGATCGTGGCGATGATCGCGATCTTCTTGCGCTTGCCGTCGTGCGGCGGGACGGTGCGGACGGTCGGCGTGATGGATTTGTATTTGGAAACAGCGTCGCCGGGCGCGGGGCGCCAGAAGGTTGAGTCGGGATAAGGTTGATAGGTGACGTCCAGGTGCGAGGTTTCGAGGCGGACCTGTCCCTGGTGGAGGGAATCAACGCTCGCGGCGACGATGCCGGTGGTCAGCAGCGTGCGCTCGATGGGGTACGGCGGGCGGCCGGTGTGGATCATCGTTTCGATGTGGTGGACGAACGGACTGAAGAAATTGCAGATCTCGCGCGGGTGGAGAATGAACCCGACGGACCAGGGGTCGGGCCGGCTGGCGATGCGGGCGGCGAAACCGAAATCCCTGACGACGCTGCCGATGAGGAACATCGTCATCTTGAGGCCGTCGTTGCATTCGATGCGGTAGGCGACGGGGTCGGACTTCTTGGGATCGACGTATTGGCGCAGCTCGTGCGGCTCGGGGGCGCGGTGATTGAAATCGTCTTCGGTGAGCTGATTGAGATTGTGGCTGCGGGCGAGGCAGGCGTAGAACAGTCGCATGTCCCAGCCGCCGGCGTCGAAGGAGCCGGCTTCCATGGCGTCCCAGACGGCGTCGCCGCGCAGGGCGTGGACGGCTTTGACGCCGGACTCGCCGCCGCGCCGGCGCTCGACGAGACATTGCATTATTTCCAACACGTGAATGTCGTAGCTATCAACGCCGCCGGGGCCGATGCCGATGGCTTCCTCGATGGGCGAGCCCAGCGGCATCTCGATCGCGGGCGTGCGGGAGGTGACGGGCACGGCGGAGCCGGCCATGAAGGGGAAGCCCAGCTCGCGCGAGACCTCGACCATCTCCCCGGCGTAGTCCCAGCGGTAGGACAGGTGCTTGTCGTTGAACACCGGCACGCTGCGGCCGCTGGCGCGGAAGACGGCCTCGATTTCCTTGAAGAACTCGTAACGAGGATAGAGGGTCTGGCCCTTTTCGTTTTGGGGATAGTCGCCGTGCTCACCGACGATCAGTACGCCGTCGACCGCGAGCTGGGACCCGCCGAGCGTGAGCGCCTCGGCGATGGTGGGATAGATTGTCATGCTGGGGAATTCTTCGGCGCGCGGGCGGCTGAGATCGCTTTCAGGTACCTGATCGGTGTAGAGCGAGACCAGGTCGATCTCGGGACGATGATGGCGGGCGTTGAAGCCGTAGCCGATGAGGAATCGGTCGAGGATGTGCTGGGCGTGACAGTATCGCCGATACTCGGTGACGACGGCGGCGATTTTCGGTCGTGACATAGGCCGACTCCGGCGCGAAAGACTCGATCACCAACAGTTGACGATACGGCAAGGGCGCGCGGTGGGCAATCGTTACTTCAGAGCTTTGCGGATCACATCGCGGAGGCGGATGGTTTCGCCGAGGGTGTCGAGCTCGTCGCCGGGGTCAACGTCAAACACTTCATATTCGAAGGAGATGTAACCCCTGTAGTCAATGCGGCGGAGTTGACGCGCCAGACGGGCGTAGTTGATGGTGTTGGTTGTCGCGGGAGACTGGCGATGGCCGCGGGATGCGCCGCGGGCGTGGACGTGCGAGGCGTGCGGGATGAGCGAATCGAGATCGGCCTGTTTGATGCCCTGATATGTGAAGTGGGAGAAATCAAGCGTGAGGGTGAGGCCCCGGGCGCGCTCGATGAGTTTTAGCGCCTGGGCCGGCGTGTGCGCGACCGAGCCGAGGTGGGCTTCGACCGAGAGTGTGATGCGGGCCTTGCGCGCTATATCGATGCGCCAAGCGAGTTCCTCGGCGGCGCGATTGAATGAGACGGCGCGCGATTCAGATGGGTAGGGCATGCCGGGCAGAATGGACAAGTGGCGGCCGCCGCAACGCTGGGTGTAATCGACGATCTGCTGGAACAAATTGCGCGATCGGCGGCGCACGCGCGGCTCGGGGTGGTTGGCCGACAGTTTGGACACGTCGCCGGGGATGAAGAACATATCGGCGAGATTGAGGCGGGCGCGTTTGAGTTTGGCCCGCATGCGTCGGGCGGCGGCAGGGATGTCAGAGAGCACGTCGCGCGGGGTAAGGAAGCTGTCGACGGCGAAGATGCCGATGTCGGCGCCGTCGAGATCGATCGTGCGGATGAGCGCAAGCGCGTCATCGTGGGACAGCAGGCCGAACGTGAAATCGGTGCAGGAGAGTTTGATGCGTTGAGGCATGGGGCAGTTCCGTTGCGATGCGGGATCGCGGAGCGACTGGGTTTGATGGAAATCAGATGGTGATGTTCTGACCGGTGCGCGCGGATTGGCAGGCGGCCTCGATGATTTGCATGCTGTAAAGGCCAAGCAGTCCGGGGGAACGGTTGGGGGCATCGCCGGTGGCGACGTCGATGAGGTTTTGGGCCGGGGCGTAGCGCGGGTAGATGTCGTAGTCGGACAGGCCGGGCGGCGACTGCGGGGGCTGATCGGGTTTGTAAACGGTCATCGTGCCATCGGCGAGACCGATCTTGAGCGTGCCGCCGGTGCCATAAACGGTGATGGGCAGCTCGCGCGGGCCGCCCATGGGCGAGCCGCAGCTGGCGATAGAGACGAGCGTGCCTTGGTCCATGCGGATGTTGAGGATGTCGTAGATATCGACGGGCAGTCCGGCGTTGTCGAAGTGGGCGTGGACCTGCTGGGGTCGATCGCCGGTGAGGAAGGAGACGTAAGCGGCGGGGTGCGAGACCTGGGCGTAGATCTGACCGCCGCCGGCGACGGCCGGATCGTTGTACGAGCCCTGCTGCGGGGCGATGGTGGTGCCGGACATGTAGTCCTCATCGTGATGCTCTTTGACGAACCGCTCCCAGGGCTCGCCGCGATAGAGACTGCTGGACTCGTCGGTCATCAGGATGTGAATCATCTTGACGTCGCCGATCTCGCCGGCGCGGATCAGGCGCCGGGCTTCGGCGGCGTGGTCGGTGTAGTGGAACGTGCAGCCGACGATCAGTTGACGATCCTGCCGGGCCGCGAGATCGACCAGCTCCTGCGCCTGGTCGGCGGTGATGGTCATGGGTTTTTCGACGAGCACGTGCAAACCGCGCTTGAGAGCGGCCCTGGCCTGCGGATAGTGCAGGTGTGGCGTGGAGCTGATCACGACGGCGTCGAGGGCGTCGATGTCGAGCACCTGCTCGGCTGCGGCGCAGGCATGCGGCACGTCGAAATCGCGCGCGACGCGTGCGGCGGTGTCGGGATCATGATGTTGGATGGCGACGAGATCGGCTCGCGGATC
>NYZD01000120.1 GCA_002685935.1 Planctomycetaceae bacterium
GAGTCTGCTGACCGAAGATCAGGTCGCCGCGATTCGTGAACATGCCGTCAAGTGCCTCGATGAACCGCAGTCCATCCCCGCGCACGAGCGGCACTTTCTGGCCGGCCCGACGCAGGTGCTGCTCGACCACCCGGCGATCGTCGGCGTCCTCAATGAGATCATCGCCCATGCCCGCGTGGCCAGTGAAGAAACCTACGGGTTCCGCTTCGACCACGGCTTCACGATGCGCCGCGCGGCCGGCGAAGAGCACAATCCCTTTAACCCCCACGGCGGCGGCCTGCACGCGCTGGTCGGCAACTCGCACATCTATCAACATCAATGGGGCCGCATCAGCGCCGGACTCACGCGCGTGGTCTGTGAATTGACCGGCGTCGAAGAAGACGACGGCGCCACGCTCCTGCTATCCGGCAGCCACAAAGCCGCGTTCCCCCGCCCCCAAGCCCTGACCGACATCAACTCCAAGCTCTGGGAAAGTTACACCTGCCCGCCCGGGTCGGTGCTGATCTTCACTGAAGCGCTGTGCCACTCCGGCCGGCCGTGGACCAACCACGCCCAGCCGCGCTTGGCAATGTTCAACTGTTACAACGCGATCTGCGCCAAATGGGCACCACACGGCGTGCCCGACGAGGTGATCGACGCGATGCATCCCAAACGCCAGTCCCTGTTCCGCGGCGTGTGGACCGGCGCCGGTGAAGGCAAAGCGGTCAACACCTATCTCGATCAACAGAACCGGGCGCTGTGATGCGCGTGACAGCGCGCAGCTGGGGTCGAGCGCACGCGAGCCTCCAGGTAGGACGTATTGATGAATCATTATTCCGGGGAACCCCGTCACATGATCGACACCCAAATCCGCACCGCGATGGTGCACACGTTGGCCTCGGTGCGCCCGCAAACCGCCGAACAACTGCACGGCTGGCTGCGCGCCGTGCTCGGCATCGACGTGCCCCGCGCCACCACCTGCGACGGCCACGCCGGGCCGATGGACTATCTCGCTCACGTCTTCTTCGAACAGCCCGGCGACGTGATCGTCTGGGCCAACCGCGGCGGCGGCAAGACTTATTACGGCGCCGTCGCCACGCTGCTCGACCTGCTGTTCAAGCCCGGCATCGAGGTCCGCATCCTCGGCGGCAGTTTCGAGCAATCCCGCAAGATGCACGAATACCTGCGCTGGATGCTCGAACGCGACGGACTGCGCCATCACGTCGCCGGCCGCATCACCGATCGCGGCGTGCGCCTGACTAACGGCAGCAAGGTCGAACTGCTCGTCCAAAGCGAGACCTCCGTGCGCGGCCACCGCGTGCAAAAACTGCGCTGCGATGAGATCGAACTGTTCGACCGCGATGTCTGGCAGGCGGCGCAGTTCGTCACGCGCTCCGCCAGGTGCGGCGATATCGACGTGTGCGGCGCCGTCGAGGTGTTCAGCACCATGCATCGGCCGTTCGGTCTGATGAACGAACTCATCGCTCAGGCTCCCGCGGTCGACGCCGCGGTGTTCAAATGGTGCGCCCTCGACGTCATCGCTCGGTGCGAGCCGACCCGCGCGTGTGATGACTGCCCACTGTGGGACGCCTGCCGCGGCCGCGCCAAACAAGCCGACGGTTTCATCAGCGTGCAGGACGTGATCGATCAGCATCGCCGCAGCTCGCGGCAGGCATTTGAGGCCGAGATGCTCAGCCGCCGCCCCACGCGCACCGACGCGGTGTTCAGCTCATTTGACCCGGCCGTGCACGTGAGCGCGATCGCCCCGGACCCGCAGCTTCACTGGGTCGGCGGGATGGACTTCGGCATCCGCAGCCCCTTCGTGATGCTCTGGGCCCAGATCACCCCAGGCCCCCCCGGTGATCCGCCGCACGTCGACATCATCGATGAATATGTGATGAGCGATCTACCCGTCAACGAACATCTGGAAACGATCGCACAGCGCGGCTGGCCGACCGTCGACTGGCTCGGCGTCGACCCGGCCGGCGCGCAGCGCAACGAACAGACCGGCCGTTCGACTCTCTCCGTGCTGCGCGACGCCGGCCACACCGTCCGCGCCACCCGCCGCCGCCTTGCCGACGGTATTGAGCTACTGAGAAGGATGCTGGAAGTGCGCGACAGCACCCCCGGAGGCGATGCGGCGGATACTCCCGACGACGCCCCGCCCCGCCCGCCTTTGCTGATCCATCCCCGCTGCGAGCGGCTGATCGAAGCGATGACCTGCTACCACTTCGACGCCGACCGCCCGCATCGCGACGAGCCCATCAAAGACGGTCATGACCACCCCGTCGACGCCCTGCGGTATCTCGTGACGAATCTATACAGGGGCAGCGGCAAAGTGCGGCGCCGGGTTTATTGATCGGGAATCAGGTGGATTCGCCGGACTGGCGGCGGCGCACTTGTACGGAAGCGGCCCCGCGATGTGGTTGGGCCATCAGAACAAGACAAGGGAGATTGGGCGAAAAGGGCGTGCCGGGGCTATCGCCATCAGGCCCGGCCTGTGGTCGAGCGCGACGTGTTCGCAATTGGTATATTCATGATCGTGAGTTTTCAGAGACATCGGATCGTTCGACCATCTCGACATATTGGCCTCGATGTCTTCGGTGACCGGCGCGAGGTGCGAGCCCGGGCCGTCGGGCCCTGAGTATACCGGACCGCACGGTGTCTCCGCGTGGCGCTTCGCCGACTGGGGTACCTCCCATGCGTCCCAAAGTCCTATTGAATTTCGGTCCACACGTCTATGATCAATGGGTGACGCCACAGAGCTGGGCGCGGTTGGAATCGTTCGCCGAGCCGGTCGGCCGAGATCGCACCGACCCCTACACCGAATCGCAGTTGATCGAGGCGCTCGAGGGCGTGGCCGGCGTCATGTCCCAGGGATCCCTCATCGCCCACCTGCCGCGCGAAGTGTTGCAGCACGCCGACACGCTGCGCCTCATCGGCCTGTGGTCCGACAACATGGGCCACGAGCTGGACTACGAGGCCGCCCGGGAGCGGGGCATCAAGGTCGTGGACACTTCAAACGTGGGTTCGCACCAGCCCGTCGCCGAATGGGTGCTCGCGCTGACGTTGGCGTGCCTGCGCAATCTCGGTGAGATCACCCGCCGCATGATCGACCGCACCGAACGGCAGGCGGTGGCGCTCAATGATGATTTCGTCAACGGTGAGCTGACCGGCAAGCGCGTCGGCCTGGTGGGCTTCGGGCACATCGGGCGGCGATTGCTCGAACTGCTCGCACCGTTCCGTGTGGATCTGAAAGTCTGCGATCCGTTTCTCGCCCAAACCGTCATCGACGAGCACGGCATTCACACCGCCGACCTGGACGATGTGATTCAACACGCCGAGATACTCATCATCCAGGTGCCGCACACGCCCACGACGGGAGGCATGATCGGCCGGCGCGAGTTGGACCTCATGTGCAAGGGCGGGATCCTGATCAGTTGCTGCCGCGGCCCGGTGATCCAATCCGATGCGCTCATCGAGAAACTTCAGCGCAACGAGATCATCGCCGGGCTGGACGTGTTCGACCCCGAACCCATTCCCAAAGACAGCCCGATCCGCGACCTGCCCAATGCGATCATCTCCCCGCACATCGCCTGGTACGCCCCCGCCGCGTTCCCGCGCTACTTCGACACCATGGTGGATGAATTCGAACGCTTCTTCCGCCGTGAGCCGCTGCAGTTCGAACTGACACCGCAACTGTACGCCCAGCGAAACACATGACGTGGCCGGACCGCCGCAAGCCGGCCCAGACCATGCGGATGATGTCCGGTGACATGTCGTTCGACGGTATAGTGCGCAGATCCATCCAAAGGTCCGCAGCAAGAGGATCGACGCATGACTACTTCACGCACGATTGACGGGAATATCTATTTCACGGATTTGCCGGCTCTGATCGTCGGAGATTTTCGACCCGCCCCCGGTCCGGGCGCCGGTTGGATCAGCTTCGACTATGAGCTGGACACCTTCGGCGGCGTCGGCCTGGCCACCGGCGCCCTGAGCCCCGCCGAACCGCTGGCCCTTGACCTGGGCCTGACCGGATGGCATCGCCTGCACGTCGCGCACAGCCCGGCGATTCGCATGTGGCTCGACGGGGAAACCGGCTACACCCAGGTGCCCGGCGATCCCTCGACCGTGCGCGATTACCCCTTCCCCGCCGCCGACTACACCGGCCGCAAACTCCACATCGCCCCGGCCCACGGCTCGGATGAGGCCAACGCGCTGACGCTGTTCTACCTGCGCGCCGAACCGTGCGACAGCCCGCCGTCCAGCCACCGCAATCTCGTGGCAACCGATGACGGGCACGGCGTGTTCTATAGTGGCATGGACACCCCGCGCGACATCTCTCGTCACCTTTATCAATTCCGCGACAGCGATTTCTTCCGCGTCATCTGGGGACCTTACGGCGGCGGCACACTGGACCTCCGCCATGACTCGACCCATTCAGATTCCGCCATCCAGGACGACGTCCACAACTACAACCCCGGTGAATGGAAATTCAATCGGGCGCTGCGGCGTATGGTCGCCGCCGGTGTCGACCCGCTTACCGAGGTCCGTCGCATCACCCGCGAGATCGACCTGGAGTTGCACTTCTACTTCCGTGTCGGCGCGTTCTACGGCCCGTTCCCGCATATGGGCTGGACCCGGGATTTCTACGCCCGCAATCCGCAGTGGCGCTGTCGCGATGAATTCGGCGATGAAGTCAAACGCATCAGCTACGCCCATCGGGCGGTCCAGGATCACGTGCTCGCCTACTTTGAAGAGCTGATGGAATACGAGGCCGACGGCCTGTGCCTCGCGTTCAATCGGGGCCTGCCGCTGATGGTCTGCGAAGATCCGGTCCTCGACGCATTTAAGCGCAAGCACGGCCGACCGCCCCGTCTGCCCGAAGAAGTCGACAGCCCCGAGATGCTCGACGTGCGCGGTGAACTCATGGACGACTTCGTTGCCCGCGTCCAGCAGCTTGTTGAAAGCCACGGACAGGTCGTGTCCTGCATCGCGCCGCGTGATTTTGAGCGCAGCCGCCTGTACGGCCTGAACCTGGAACTGCTCATCGAGCGCGGCCGACTCGAATCGGTCATGGTCGGCGCCGGGCATGGCGATGATCCCCCCATCAACACCGACCTCGCACCCGTGCAGAAACTCAAGGCCCTGGGCACAAAGATTTATTCCGGCGGCTCCACCTGCCCCGCCCACGGTGCCGCATGGGATCCTGACGACCTGATCGTGCGGGCGAAACACATGGCCGCGATCCTCGACGCCGGCCTCGACGGCGGCTATTTCTGGGATGCCGAAAGCGTCATCGGATACGAATGGGAAACCATGCGCCGCTTCGGCGACCGCGCCCTGCTCGATCGCATCATCAAAGGCGAATGGCCCCCGTCATCGGAGCGCGACACGCTCGCCATCGGCGGCTTCGTCGTCGATCGCTACAGCCCGTGGAATGCGTATTGAGCGCGGTGGCGTGTCATCTCAGGTCCCGACGTCGAAACGCCTCACCCCCGCGCCGGCACCATCTCCGTGATCCCCCACAGCGCCACGGCGATCACGATCATGAAAAACATAATGATCACCGTCAGCCGTATCGTCTGCCACGCCAACCCCTCAAGCGACGGCAGCTTCAACGTCTTGTAGACCAGCGCGATCACCAGCGCCAGCGGCGGCAGCAGCAGCCACCACACGCGATGCAGTGGGATCGGATCCAGGAACGGCCACCACGCCATGATCAGCGTCGCCGAGGCTGCGGACACAAAGCAGAGCATCGCCGCGATCATGACGCATCCTCCCGCGTCACGACCTTGCCGACTTTGGGCTGCCGTGTGGGCGGCGGCTTGATCGGCGCGGGCGCCTGCCGATACGCCACGTCCATGATCGCCAGCAGATTCAACAGACCCGCCAGCGTGCAATACAGCGTGCCCAGTTCATTGACGCGGCCGATTGATTTGCGGTAGGCCGGCTCCTGATCCGAAGACGCCAGGACGTCGCCCAGCCCGGCGGGCGCGCGGCCGAACGCGTTCGACCGCATCCCCCGGGGAATCTGATCGTACAGCTCTGCTGCCAGCCCGGCCCGCGCGGAATTGAGAATAACCGCCGGCGGGCCCATCACCACCTGACCGAAGAACCACAACCGATCCTCACGGGAATCGATCACATCGATCCCGCCGATCAGCAGGCCCGCGACAAACAATCCGTATAGGGCGATCATGATGATCAGACCGCGCTTTCTTTCGCCGATAAGCCAATGGCCCAACCCCGGCACGCACCAGCCGGCGATTGCCGGACCGGCGTTCCAAACCCACGGACGTTCGGCGGATTCCCGGCTGGCCGATGCGGACACAGGCGTCTCCCAGGTGCGGCGGTGGCATGGGGTTGCGGCACGCCGCGGGGTGTGGTTCAATGCCGCGCCGAACGGAGGCCAAAATATGATTGACACCCGTATCGACGTTTGATTAGTGTACCGCCAAGTATCAGGGCCGTTAAGCTGCCCCTGCCGATTCGATCACCGCTTCACCGGAGCACCTGTGATGGATGAACTTGCTTTTATCAGACTTACCGCCGAGCCGGACACAAACTCGGACGGGCCGTGGGGCCGATTTGGTCGCCGTTACGACGCGCCGATCTCGCTGAAGGATGACGACGAACTGGATGACGACGCGCTTTTCGACGATGAGGAGGATGATGAAGGGCCCGACGATCTCGACGACGATCTCGACGACGACGACCTTGACGATGACCTCGACGACGACGACCTTGACGATGACCTCGACGACGACGATGCGGACGATCTGTAGACAGGCGGTCCTGACTCGGGCGGCCCGTCGCCGGTCGCCGCAGAGGAGGATCCGCTGATGTCCGATAGCCAGCCGCACGGCGACCCGTCCGACACCACCCCCACCGACCGACCCGATACCCGCCGCGCCAGCGTCGTCGACCGCCGCATGGGCGTCGACCGACGCGACCTCAAATCCGACAAGACCGGCCTCGAGCGCCGCCGCGGCCCCGGTCGCCGCCGCTCCGACAACGCCCGCCAGGCTGAGGAAGGCGAGATGACCCCCGAGCAGTTTCTGTTCATCAAAGCCATCGAAGCCTACAAGCGCGTCAACAAGAAAACCTTCCCCACCTGGTCGGAAGTGCTGGAAGTCATCCGCAAGCTCGGCTACCGCAAGACCGTCGCGTCGCAGCTCAACCTCAAGGCCGCCGAAGACTGGACCGAGCCCCCCGACGCGCCCGTCGCCCCGCCCAAGGAAGAAGCCCTGCCCGGCCACGAAGAAGAGCCGGCGGACCTGCTCAGTGCGTGACCACAGAACACGAACGGGGCGCCGATTAGACTTCAACGATTACCCCAACCGCGGGCTGCGCCCCGCGGTTTTTCTTGCGCGATGGAGATGCTGAATCGGCGTCATTCACCACGTGCAGTTGCCGTCACGGCGTCCTGCCCATGGACGTCAACGATGATCGTCACAGGTCACCGCGTGCCACCGCCTCGGGACAGATCAAAGGCGGCCACCAACTAATAATCGCTGTATTTCACGCCGTCCGCGTCCAACTCGACGCCGGGTGTGGCCGCGTGGATGTGCCCCGGACTTTCGCCGTAGCACCACGCTGTGGTCGCACCGTGATTCGTCGCCACAGCCGTTTTGCCTTTCTTTTCTCCGATCGGCAGCGGCGGGATCGCCTGCAGGTAGGGGCCATACACGATGCCGCCCGCCGAATCGGCCGTCGAACTGAATGAAGATCCCGATAGATCGCTGAAGCTGACCATCTGGCTCACGAAACTGCCCACCGTCGGGTAGTTGCCGCCATGCTCGGCCCGATACAGCTCAATCGATCGACGGAGCACGTCCAGATCGCTGCGCAGCGCGGCCTCTCCGGAGTGGCTCGCCCCGCGCGTCAGACGAGGTATCGCGATGACGGCAATGATGCCGATCAACACGACCACGACGACCAACTCGATCAGGCTGAAGCCTCGCCCCATCGGACGTCATCCCGGTGATGATCGCAATGCGCCGCACACCGCGCACACGGACGCTCGTAAGGACGCTCGGATGAGTGATTCGCACAATCCCCGATATCTTTATCAGTAATTCGTCCGTTGGACTCCACGTTTGCGGCGATCATTATGAGACCCCGTCGCGGCCGCGCCACGCTGATCCCACTCCTGATCGCCCCTCACGATTGGCTGGGCATGGATGCCAACGTCGCCATGCACCCCACGCGCCACGCTATCCCGAAATCGTGCCTGGGCCTTTACCCGCGCTATCGCGCGCTTGCCGTCGACCGCCCGCGGTCAAATCAGTTTCTCGATCCGCTCCTCGAGCACCTCGATCAGCTGCTCCAGACAGCCCGGCGCCAGCACCGCGATCGATTCCTGATAGATGCCCTTGCCGTAGATTTCCGCCGGCGGCAGATACAACGGCCCCCAGCCGTCCGCGATCGACGCCACGACAATCGGCCGATCCGCGAATCGCTCACGCAGCGCGGTCTGCAACAGACTGTACGGCTCGCCCTGGACCGACAACCAGATCGCATCGCCCATCCGCCAGATCACGATCCCAAGCCGAAAGCCATCGCCCGCCGGACGCTCACGCAGCCGCGAGAGCATGCGCGTGTTCCGCTCGACCAACGCCCGCCAATCCGCCGCCGCCGCCGCATCACCCCGATCGCGCGCCGCCTGTTCCTCGGCGAGCAGCGTCACGCGCTCCGCTTCCAGGTCCGCTTTCGTCGGCAGGTCATCGCGGTATTTCAGATCAACCTTCACACGATCCACGCGCCACACCGCGCTCGCCGCCCGATCCGCTTCCGACAGACCCACACGCTCCCACGTACCGATCGTCGCGCCGGACACGACCGGTCCGGCGTATTCATGACGCGTGTTCGGCGCGCCCAGCGACTCGAACGCCGACATCGCCGCGAATCCCAGTTGCCGCCCGTTGCGATCCGCCACCACCGCGTCGCCCACGAATCCGTCACGCGGCCCAAGCTCACCCGATGCCCCCTGAATGAACACGCACGGCGCGTCCGTCGCCTGGCGCACCACCTCCCGCATCGCCCCCGGATAGTCCGGGCTGATCAACTGATTGTCCCACACCAGCGTTGTCGGGTGGCATGCATAGTTCACAATCGTCGCCACCGTCCGACCCGCCGCCCCCGTCACCCGCGCGACGATCACCGTGTCGTCCGCGACCACATCCGGATTGAACCCGGTGACCCACTGATCGGATTCCGGATCGAAGCGATCCCGATTGCCCGCCACATCGCAGCGACCGGTCGCATAGCTGATCGTCACGTCCTGCACTTCGTCGATCGCGCGCTTCGCCAGAGCGCCGATGGTCTGCGTCATCGAATCCAGATAGGGCGGGACCAATTCCCCGCCGGGCAGCTCCGCGCGATCGCGGCCCATCAGTCCCGCGCCGTGTGTGTGAGCGCACACGACGACCACCGCCTCGCACTCGATCCCCGCCACGCGCGCCACCTCGGCTGATATCCCGTCGACCTCGTCCTGTTCCAGCACGCAATGATCCACCGCGATCAACATCTGCTGCGTCGCGGCCGTCGGTGCGCTGCCCGCCTGCCCGAACACCATGGCCGTGGCCGTGAGCGCCCGATGCACCCCCACCGATCGATCATGCGTCGCCGCCCCCCACATGCGATGATAAATGCCAACCGGCGGCGTGATGTCGCCCTGGGCGATCCCAAACCGGCAGATGCTCTGCGGGGTGCTGACTTGCGTGGTCATCGTATGCGTTCCGTCCGTTTGTTCATGGTTTATCCGGTCGCCAAAGAAGGTACCGTCTGGATGGATCAGCGCCCAATATTCTCCGCCGGGCTGGGGCGGCCGGCCTTGTGACGCCGGGACGCCGGCAACGTAAACTGCCCACGGTCGGGGAATGTCCTCGGCCATGCCGAGCGGGCAGCCGTTCCCGCCTCCTGTGCCGCTGACTCGGAGCACATCCCGGTTCCGTGCAGCAGTGCCATTCAATCATTTGATCAGCAGGAGCACACACGATCATGGCCACACTGACCACCAAACAGCGCATCGGGCGGATGTACGAGCACAAGGACGCCGACCGCGTCCCCATCCTGGCCAGCCCGTGGGAGACCACCATCGCGCGATGGCGGCGCGAGGGACTGCCCGAGGATGTGGATTACGCCGACTACTTTGGTCTCGACGGCGTCGTGGGCTACCGCGGCGATATCAGCCCGCGCTACGAAACGAAGGTCATCGAGGAAACCGACGACTACATCATCCAATTCGATGCCTGGGGCACCACGTCAAAAACCTGGAAGCACGCCGAGTCCACGCCCGAGTGGATCGGCCGCACGATCGTGGATCGAGATTCATGGGCCGCGGCCAAAGCACGCATGGTCATGACCCCCGAACGTATTGACTGGGATTTCCTCAAGAAGGAATACCCCGTCTGGCAAAAGAACAACTGCTGGATCCTCGGACAACTGTGGTTCGGGTTCGACGTCACCCATGCCCGCTTGGTGGGGACCGAGCAATTGCTGCTCTGGATGGCCGATGACCCGGAACTGGTGATCGATCTGTTCAACACGGAGCTCGACTGCAGTCTGCAGCTGATGGATATGATCTGGGACGCCGGCTACACGTTCGACTCCGTGTTCTGGTGGGACGACATGGGCTATCGCAACGGCACGTTCTTTTCCGTCGAGATGTACCGCGACATGCTCAAGCCCGTTCACAAACGCGCTATCGATTGGGCCCACGCCAAAGGCATCAAAGCCCACCTGCATTCCTGCGGCAACATCAACGCGTTCGTCCCCGAGTTGCTCGAGATCGGACTCGACGCCCTCAACCCCCTGGAAGTCAAAGCCGGGATGGACCCGGTCCACCTCAAGTCCACCGTCGGCGATCGCCTCGTGCTGCACGGCGGTCTCAATGCCCTGCTCTGGGACGACATCGACCGCACCGAAGCGGAAATCCGCAGACTCCTGCCCATCATGATGCAGGACGGCGGCTACATCTTCCAGGAAGATCACTCGATCCCCGACAGCGTCAGCTTCAAGGATTTCGGGCGCATCGTGGAACTGGCCAAGACGCTCGGAAGCTACTAAGACAGACGACCGCCCCGAGGAGCACGCAAGATGCATATGCGACCACTGGGCGCCGCGGGCCCCACCATCGCCGAAGTCGGCCTCGGCTGCTGGCAGTTCGGCGGCGACTTCGGCGACATGACCGAAGACACCGCCATGGCGATCATGGCCGCGTCCGTCGATCGCGGCGTCAACTTCTTCGATACCGCCGACGTCTACGGCGCCGGCCGCAGCGAAACCCTCATCGGCCGGTTCCTGCCCGGCTGCGCCGCGACCGTCACCGTCGCCACCAAGTTCGGCCGCGGCGGCGACATCTTCCCCGCCAACTATTCCCACGACGTCCTGCGCCGCGCGACCGAAGCATCACTCACGCGGCTCGGTGTCGACTGTCTCGATCTGCTGCAGCTGCATTGCATTCCGATCGAATCCCTGCGGGCCGGCGACGTCTTCGACGGGCTGCGCCAGCTTCAATCCGAGGGTCTGATCAAAGCGTTCGGCGCCAGCGTCGAGTCCGTCGAAGAAGGTCTGCTGTGCATGCAGCAGGACGGCCTGCTCAGCCTGCAGGTCATCTTCAATATCTTCCGCCAGAAACTCGTCGCCGAGCTCCTGCCGCAGGCCAAGGCCAAGGGCGTCGGCATCATCGTGCGCCTGCCGCTGGCCAGCGGTCTGCTGTCCGGCAAGTTCACCCAGGACACGACCTTCGTCGAAACCGATCACCGCAACTACAACCGTGACGGGCAGTTTTTCAACGTCGGTGAGACCTTCGCCGGCCTGCCCTTCGAAAAAGGTGTCGAACTCACCGACGCGATTAAGTCACTCCTGCCCGACGGCTTGACCATGGCCCAACTCGCCCAGCGCTGGATCCTCGATCACGACGCTGTCTCCGTCATCATCCCCGGCGCCAGCTCCCCCCAGCAGGCGCAAGACAACGCCGCGATCTCGGATCTGCCGCCCCTCCCCACGGCACTCCACGAAAAGCTCTCGGCGTTCTATACCACTCACGTGCACGACCACATCCGTGGACCGTATTAACAGAGGAAGTGGATCCCGTTTCTTCCCGTCTTCACTCACGTTCGCCTCTGGCCCGGCACCAGGCGTTCATCGCAGGCACCCCTATGACCGACTCACCCGATTGGACCTGGCAGGATGGTTGGATACTGATGTCGCTGTTCCTCGCGCACGGTGAAAGCGGGGCTGCGCTCCACGAGATCATCGCAATGGCCGACGCCACCAATCACGCCATCCCCACCCCCAAGGAACTCAACAGCGCCTTCACGAAGTTCACCCAGCGCGACTTGGTTGAAGTGATCGACGAGCGCTACGTGCTCGCAGCCGAACATCTGCCCGGGATCAAGAAAGCCCACGATGGCCGCGGCGGCCTCTTCAAGTCATCCGACAAGGGCTGCAAGTGGCTCAGCAAAGCGAATCTGACCCTCAGCAACGACCGTGTCATCGAGCTATCCGACACCGAAGTCACGGCCGCCTACTGGCAATACCGCAAAGAGTCCGAACAACGGAAGCCGCGTTGAGGACCGCGCATGACCGACGACATCACACTCCGCTCCCTCGCCGGCATGATCGATCATGCCCTGCTGCACCCCACGATGACCGACCGGAACATCATTGAAGGCTGCGCACTCGCTCGGCAATACCAGGTCGCCACCGCCTGCATCAAACCGTATTGCATCCCCATGGTCAGTGAACTTCTCGCCGGCTCCGGCGTCGGCGTCTGTCCTGTCATCGCCTTCCCCCACGGCAACAGCACCACCGACATCAAGGTCAAAGAAGCCGACGCCGCCGTGCTGGCCGGCGGCACCGAGATCGACATGGTCGTCAACGTTGGCAAGGTCATGGGCGGCGACTGGCCTTACGTCTCCGACGAGATCAAGGCGATCAACGAAGCGGTCACCGCGAATGATGCGATCCTCAAGGTCATCTTTGAAAACGATTACCTGTCCGACGACCACATCATTCGTCTGTGCGAGATTTGCGCCGAGCATCACGTCGCGTTCGTCAAGACGTCGTCCGGCTACGGTTTCGTCAAACAGCCCAACGGCACGTACGCCTATCAAGGCGCCACCGAGCATCATCTCAAGCTGATGCGCAAGCACACCCCGCCTTCCGTGCAGATCAAGGCCGCCGGGGGCATTCGCACCTTCGATGATATGCTGCGCATCATCCCCCTCGGTGTGTCGCGCGTCGGAGCCACCGCCACCGAAGCGATCCTCGGCGAAGCCAGACAAAGAGGCATTCAGTAATAGACAAACCACAAGGACACACCCCATGCCCACGCTACCCAAAGTCATGTTGCTCGGCGACTCGATCCGCATGAGCTATGAGGCCCAGGTCGCCGACCTCCTCCGCGGCCGCGCCCAGGTCGTCAGCCCCGCCGTGAACGGGCAACACACGCTGTACACGCTGGCGTCGCTGAACCAGTGGTTCGAGGAGCTCGGCGAACCCGACATCGTGCACTGGAACAACGGCCTGCATGACATCGGACACAACCCCGCCCGCTACCCCGTGCAGTTCCCCCTGGAAATGTATGTCGCGAATCTGACGTTCATTCTCGAACGGTTGCTTGAGGTCACGCCGAAGGTCACCTGGGCCACCATGACGCCGGTCCACCCCGACCGACCGTTCGTCGATACCGAGTATTCCTGGCGCAACGAAGAAATCGATCGAAACAACGCCGCCGCCCGCGCCCTGATGGAATCCCGCGACGTGCCCGTCAATGATTTGCACGCGGTGGTCTGGGCCGATAGGGATGCGTTCCTCGCCGAGGATCAAATCCACCTTTCCGAGGCAGGCGAACAAGCGTGCGCCCAGGCCGTCGCCGACGCCGTGGCGCGCTGGCTGTGAGCAGCGCGGACGCCGGCCAACCGCAATCCGACAACCGACTCATTGCGACTAATCCTGCAACTCCCAGATCACCACCATCACATTGCCCAGCCCAAGATAGTTCGCGTGCGGCAGCAATAGCGTGTCGTTCCAGTTTTCCGGCGCGTCTTCCTTCTTCAGGTCGGTCCACGTATACGTCGTGTAATTGTAGATCGCCGTCATCAGTCGCCCGTCGGCCAGCCGCACCGTCCGCGGGTTGAACAGCTTGAATCCCTGCGGACAGCGAAACAGAATGTACCGCCCGTCCCAGTCCCACGTGCGGCCGTGGTCTTCGCTGACCACCGCCTCCACGCCGCCGTAGATTCGACGATCCAGCTCGCCGATCCGCGCCGCGTGCGTCATCACCAGCCGTCCATCCGGCAGCACGGTGATGTTGGCATGCACACGACCAAACCGGAAAAACGCCTGCGGCTCCGCCCACGTCCTGCCGTTATCCGACGACCACGACGTCACAATGTTCCGCCACCCATCGTTCTCCGATGGGATACTCGGATCCTTATGACGCAGCGCCACAACCAAATCCCCGTTCTGTGCGCGGACCACCGAACACTCCGACGTGCACCACTCGGCCGGCAAAAAGACCGGCTCATCCCAGGTGTTCTTGTCCGCGTGGTACGTTCGCAGGATCGTCTGCCCGTTCAGCCGTCCGTCGGGATACTCGTCTCCGCTGGCCGGTTCTCGCGGTATCGCCAGACCAAACGTCAGGTCCGCACCCTCGACCCAGGGCTGATGACACAGGTCGCCCGCCCCGTCCCGCCCATCATCGAGCAGCGGTTGAGGGATGATCTCGCCCCAGGTGTGACCCCGATCATCGCTGCGGCAGTACGCCCAGATGCACTTGCCATCGTCCGGCGAGTACGTCAATCCCTTGTCCTTCTCAACGAGATACACCCCCCGCGCGATGATCGTGTCCGCACCCAGCGCCGGCACCGCCACCGGCGCGCAATACACGAACGGCGTCCGCTTCGCCGGCTGATCCCACGCCTCGCACGACGGGTCTCCCGTGAACAACAGACTGTCGAACTTGCTTCGATCCGCGAAGTCCCGATGCCGCATCGACGCGGTGAACGTGATCACCGGCACGCCGTCGCTCATCACGTCGAGCCCCTGCGATTCGGGGAAGTTCGCCAGAAACCGGTACGTCAACCCCTCAAAATAATGGTGCTTCCCGCTCGCGGCGTTCTTGCGGATCGGATGCGGATAGACCTCCGTGATCAGCCGCTTGTGCCGGTGCGTCCGCAGCGCATCCTGGTGCACGAACGCGCTCGCCTCATGCGCATCGAGCGTCTGCAGCCTGTCGTTCACCTCGCCGCCGTAGAGTATTGACATCAGATGGCCCTTTCATCCATGGTCCCGGTACGGGGTCGGGGTCGCCTTGAATTGTATCCCAAACGAATCTTCCGCCCGGCCACATCTCCGCGCGGTGGGCTGGTCAATTTCACTTAGGATACCTCAAGGACCATAGTGTGAAGGCTAACCATATCGTGAAGATTCGCTTGATCCCAAAACGACGGTGGCTTCGCGTGACGCTCGTGGTCATCGCGATTCTGATTGGCCCGTCCGTCTTTGGCCGCGCCGCGAGCCTGTGGCGACGTGTCATCATTCACACCACCGCCCATGTCATGACCCAGCCCGCGCCGGCCACGCAACTGCGCATCGCGTCCTACAACATCGCGCACGGCCGAGGCCTCGCCGAATCAAACTGGGACGGCGGCAATAGCGCGGATCGACTCACCCGTCTCGACCACGTGTACGAACATGCCGACGTGGTCAACACCAGCGATCGCGTGCTGCTCGCCGGGCCGGTGTCGTGTTATCTCGACGATCGTTTCGTCGGCGGGGATCAGGTGCCGACCGTTGCCATCGGCGAACAGTTCACGCTGGGTCTCGGCATCGACTCCACCATGCGCACCGCGCGCAAGCTGATCGAGAAATCCGAGAATATCCAGGGCGGCAACCGCGTCGTCACCTATGCCTATGTGCTGTCAGTGACCAACTTCAGCGATGATGCCGCGCCCGTGCGGCTCATCGATCGCATCCCTCAGGCCGACCCGCCGCAACTCAAAGTCACGCTCACCGCCACCGACCCGCCGCTGAGTAAAGATGAAAAGTATCAAAAAGAGCAGCGTCCCCAGGGCCTGCTGCGCTGGGACCTGGTCGCACCGGCTAACGCGGTGAGCCTCGATGCCCAACTCGTCGAATACGAGTACACGCTGGAATACGCCAAGGACCGCGTGCTGAGACAATAAGCCGTCGCCACATCACGGCAGACCGCATTCTCCGGGCCGCGTTGGAATCTGTCGTCTGAAGCGCGACGGCGCGCGATCACCCGTCCGTGCCGACCGAAGACCGGTCCGTCCGCAGAGGATGCCAGAGCGCCAATGACCCGGCCGATCCGAGCGGTCGGGGCTGGCACGCGTCGCCGTGATCCCCGAAACCATCGGCCTTTCGGCCGCCTCCCACGTCCCCTGGGTCGCCGGCAACCCCAATGCGCCCCGGGGCACCGCGAATCCGTTGGATTTCAGCCCCGTTTCGCCGATAAAGTGTACACATCGCTCGGGATCGATCGGCGTGCCCGTATGCCTCGCCCGCCCCGACGCCCGACGACTGGAAGGACCTCGCATGCATCAACAGCTTCGTCGCGCAGCCGGCTTCATGTGGATTCGGTACTGCGCGCTGATCGCCTGCTGCCTGATCGTCGGCGTCTGCTACGGATATCTGGCCCATAAGAATCAATGGTTCCCTTACGGCCTGCGCGCTGCGCTCACCCCAGACGCCGACACCACCGACACCACGACCGACAACAGCAACGAAGGTGATCTCGAAAAACTGCTGTCGCTGCCCTATCTCTCGGGATGGAAGGCCGCGCCCGAAAGCTCCGGCGTGGTCGTGCACGACCGATCCATCGCCCACCCCGGCCTCAACCTGTATTCCTCCGGCGAGCGCCCGTTTGTCATGTTGATGGACATGGCCGGCCAACCGCTGCACACCTGGGCGTACGATTTCTCGAAGGTCTGGCCCGACCGCGAGATCGGTTGGGACGATCCGGGATACATCCGACGCTTCCACCTGTTCGACAACGGCGACCTGCTGGCCATCTTCGATCCCCGCGATCAGAGATACAACGAACAGCACGTCATCATCAAACTCGATAGCCAAAGTCGCGAACTGTGGTCCTACTCAGGCGGCGTCCACCACGACCTTCAGGTACTCGACGACGGATCCATCCTCCTGCTCACCCGCCAACTCAATTCCGTCGAAGGCGTCCGCGACGGCAAGGAAGTGCTCGAAGATTCCATCACGATCCTCAGTGCCGATGGCGATCCCATCAAACATGTCTCCGTGCTCAAAGCGATCCGTGATTCCAACTACGCATCTCTGCTCGCCCACGCGCCCGACATGCGCGACATCCTGCACACCAACACCGTGGAGATGATCGACGATCGACTCGCGTCCCGCTCGCCCCTGTTCAAGTCCGGCCAGGTGTTGGTCAGCGTGCTAAACCTCAACACGATCGCCGTGATCGATATGGACACGCAAAAGGTAATCTGGGCCATGACCGGCATGTGGAAATGGCAACACCAACCCACCGTGGTCGACAACGGCAACATGCTGCTGTTCGATAACGTCGGCCACTTCGGGCAATCCAAGGTCATCGAGTTCGATCCGATCACTCAGGAGGTGCTGTGGCTCCACGGCGGCAGCGAAGCCAATCCGTTCTTCTCTCACAACTGCGGGTCGAACCAGCGGCTGCCCAACGGCAACACGCTGATCACCGAATCCACCCAGGGCCGCGCCTTTGAACTCACGCCCGACAGCGATATCGTCTGGGAGTTTCTCAATCCCCGACGCACCGGCGAGTCGAACAAGAAGATCGCCGTGATCCCCGAACTCGTGCGCCTGCCCGCCGATCTGGATATCACTTGGGCCGCCGCAAATCAGCCGGCGTCTGACGCCGCGAAACCGTAACGTAGCCGGCATCTGAGATCACCGATGAATGCGACGGCCGAAAACGACCTCACCACCGACCCACCCGCCGACGCGCTGCCCACGCCGTCCGTTCGGCGCGACCGCGTGCTCTGGCTGATCCTCCTCGTCGCTCTGGCCATCCGCCTGTTCATGGTCCTGACCAACACCTACCAATGGGATGAGGAACGCGACTGGATTCCCCTCGCGATTGAAGTGTCTGACAAACTGGCGCAGGGAGACGTGCTGATCCGCGGCCAATATCACCCGGCCCTGCCCGCCTACTTCATCCGCCTCGGTAGCTTCCTTGGCGGCGAGAACCCGTTGGGCTTTCGACTCAGCAGCCTCGTGATCGCACTACTCACCGTGATCATCGTGTACCGCGCCGCCGGGGAATGGCTCGGGCGCGCCGCCGGTCGCTGGGCCGCCGCCCTGCTCGCAGTCAACGAGTACCACATCGGCATCACCTGCATCGCCACCGAACGCGCTTCGATGTTCCTCTTCGCCGCCCTCACGCTGTGGATGTTCCTGCGCTTCTGCCGCCTCGGCCAGACCCGCTGGCTCTACCTCACCGCGATCTGCGCCGCGATGACCTTCTGGTGCAACGAGCGCGCCATCCTTTTGGGGCTGCCCATCGGCGCGACACTGATCTTCACCGCACATCGGAAGCAGTTCATCAGGATCCATCCATACCTCGCGCTCGTGTTGTTCCTGCTGATCATCGCGCCGATCGTCAAGGCGCACGTGCAGCCGGCATTCGCCGCAGACCACAGCGCCCTCACCGCCAACGACAACCTGTCCCGCATCGGCGGCATCGGCTTCACGCGGCAGTACGTCATGTTCTTCCTGCGCCAGCCGATTCAGATGATCTACGACCATTTCGGCAAGGAGCTGACCGATTCGGCGGCGGGCTACGCCACCATGAACGGCCTGATCGGCGCATTCCTCCTCGCCGCCACGATTTTCATGACCTTCCGCGCCCGCCGCGGCCCGCCCGCCCTGCTGTTCTGCGCGCTGTGGTTTTGGTTCATCTTCGGTGTCTTCGTGCTGATCAAACCCAGCGAAAACGTCACGCCCGGTCTCGATACCGTCGCGTGGTTCTGGGTCGACCTGATTCTCCTGCCCGCGGTCGTGATGGCCGCGATGTGGCTGATCCGATTCAAAGACAAGGCCGCGCTCGCCGCCGTTGGCCTTCTCGCCGTCGTCAGCACCTACGGGTTCATCACGCTGCCGCGTTCGACACCGGGAATGGCCGATTCGGTCGTGCGCTGCAGACCCGATCTGATTACTCCCTCCGACGGCCAGATGGTCGACGTGCGCGCTGCATTCCTCCATGCGATGGCGTTGCCGTCCGATGAAACGGTCGTCCTGCATCAGATCATCATCGAGACCGGCAGCGAGAAACACGTGCTGACCCACGTCCCCGGCGATCCCGCGCCGCAACACCCCGATGTCGACGGCGCCGCCCTCGGCACCGACGATCGCGAATTCCGCGTCCGCGCCCTCGTGCCCCGCACGGACACAGGTGGCATCATTCCACGCTCCTACAAAATCTCCTATCGTCTAACTTCGCCCACCGGTGATCAACGAACACTGGAAGCCGGCATCTGGCCCCGCGCCGAGGATGATCCCTATTGGCGATGGCAGCCCGTGTTCTGGGTCGAAACGCCGTGACACCCATCGGGATCGGCCGCGCCGTTCCCTCACGCCCCTATCTCCCCCGCCGCCTCGATCTCCGCTTCAAATTCCTGTTGTCGGGCCTCCAACCCCGCCCCGGCCCGCACATGACACCGCGTGTGATAGATCGGCTTCAGATCCTCCGGATCAATCTTCCAGAACAACGATCGACGGTTCGGCCCGGACGATACTTCCGCGCTCGACAGCATCGACCAGTTCTGCAGCTTCTCCTCCGGGTGCCCCCGCTCGCCCGCCAGACAAATGCGCTCCGGAAACGGCACCGCGTGATCCAACGTGATTCGCGCCGCGCCCAGCAACGTCGCACCGCGCTGGTGTTCCGCCTCGGCCAGCGACAACAGCCGGCGATACCGTTTCTCGCATCCATCCCAATACACCGCGTCTGGGTTGTCCGCCCCCCATCCCCGTACCTCAAATGAACGCTGCGAACATGATTCCTTGAACGCATGCATCGCAGGATCGAGATACGCCCCGGCCGTGATCGCGCCCCAGCCGTCGCTGTAGCGCACACCCATGCGCACGTTCGCCTTCTCAATCACGGCGCATCGCATGTCCGGCGCCACGTAAAGCCCGTTGAACGGCCCCCAGAATTCCATGTACCGCGCCAGCATGTCAACATACGCGTGAATGTCCGTCATGCCCGACGGCATGATCCACGCCATATCCACGGGAAATAGGCACTCCGGCTCTTCATCGCAAAGCACCGCCGACGAAACCGCGCCGACCTGCGTCACCTGCTCAAACCGCGTCTCCGCCGGCCCCGTCTGCGGCGGCGGGCGGTTGTCATGCTCAAACTGCATCAACACGTTGTCGATGTTTCCCGCCTGAATCTCTCCGCCCTCGGCCGTGTCCGCGAAGAAAAGGCGCGTGCACTGCGGCGGCGGCGGCGCGGCGGCGACAAAGCGCGTGTTCAGACGCCGCGAGCCAAACCACCCCCAATCGTGATAGAACGCCGCGAGCAAGGGGTCCGTGATCCCCTCCGCCGCCCCCCGCCGCATCGCTCGCACACGCTCGGCCATCCCCCCACATTCCGGATAACGCGTCACATCCAGATCGCTGGCCATACGTTTTTGGCTGAATCGCGGCAGCATGTGGCGCAGGTCCGCTTCACTGAGAATCGGATAGGCGATCGTCGCGTACTCAAACGCGACCGCCATGTCGTTCTCAAGCCAACTCTTGCGCGTCTCGATCAAGGCCTGCGCCTTGGCCTTGCCCGCCGCTTTGACGTCCGATACCGATTGATCCAACACGATGTCGCTCCATGATGTGGATCCCGTGATCCCGCCTCGCGCGCGGCCCTCAAAACTCCGCGTGCAGCGTCGTCCAACGTGTCCACGCCTTGTTTCGAGCCTCGACGTCCGCCGGGTCGGCGTCGTCAGCCTCGCCGCTGCGCATGAATCCGTGCCCCGCGCCGTCGTAAACCACGGGCAGGTATGTCTTGCCCCGTGCCTGCATCGCTTCGATCACTTCCGGAACCGAGGCCGTGATGCGATGGTCGTTACCGCCATAGAACCCATACACCGGCGCCTGGATGTCCGCCATCCTGCCCGCGTCCGTCGCTCGGCCGTAGAACACAAACGCCGCTTCGATGTCCGCACGATGACACGCATAGTCGAACGCCTGTCCGCCACCCCAGCAGAAGCCCGTCACTGAAACCTGATCCGTGGTCGATGCCAAGCCGCGCACGTAATCGGCCGCGGCGTCCAGATCGCTGAGCACCTGATCCGACGACAGGTCATAGATCGCCTTCCGCGCCGCATCGCCGGACGCAAAGCTCTCGGTCCCGCCGCCCGCCGGTCCACTGCCGCTCAGCAGGTCCGGCGCGATCGCGACATACCCCGCCTCCGCCGCCTGATCCGACAAGCTGCGCACCCATGGTGTGAGTCCCCGGTTCTCGTGAATGATCACGACCGCCGTCGCCGCCTCGCTCACTTCCGGATACGTCACGTACGCCCGCACCGTGCGCCCGGTCGCGGTTGTGAGGTCCACCCACTCATGGTGCCGCGGCGATTGCTCCAGCCGATCGCCATCGGTCCCGGTGGCCCCGGGTGAGGCGCCCTCGGGTGCGTCCCGCTCGCAGCCGCTCAAAACGAACAGCAGCCCCATAAGAAACCAGACGCAAGTGCTCATCATGGACCGCATGGTTCACCTCGCTGTTTCGGCAGCGACGCGCCCGGCCGCCGCACGCATGCTCGTTCTCAGATCACCCAAGTCATTGTATGAGGACCGCCGCGACCACAACACAATCTGCCCCGGCGACCGCCGCCCACGGCCAACTTGGCAGCGGACCCGACCCCCGGGATAATCAGCCGCACCATGATTAATCGACGTGAATTTCTAAGAACCATGGCCGCGATGACCGGCGGCATCATGGCCACACCGGCGCTCCTGGCCGAAGAGGCCGCGACCACCCAGCCCAAGCCACCGCGCGATCGGCTCGGAGAACTATTGCCCCTGCGAAAACTGGGCGCCACCAAAGCAAGAGTCACCATGCTCGGCGTCGGCGGCTGGCACATCGGCAACCTCAAGGAACGCGACGTCCAGCGCACCATCGAGAAAGCCCTCGAAGGCGGCGTTCGCTTCTTCGACACCGCCGAGTCCTACCAGGAAGGCGTCAGCGAGAAACGCTACGGCCAACTGCTCGTCCCCAAGTACCGCGATGTCAGTTTCATCATGTCCAAGTCCGCCGCACGCGATGCCAAGACCGCCATCGCGCATCTCGAAGGCACGCTACGCCGACTCAACACCGACCACTTGGACCTGTGGCAGATCCACAGCGTCCAAAGCCCCGACGACACCGACAAGCGACTCGAAGCCGGCGTCCTCGATGTATTCCTCAAAGCCAAACAGCAGGGCAAGGTGCGCTTCATCGGTTTCACCGGACACAGATCACCCGAGGCCCACGTGCGCATGCTCGAGGGCACCCGAAGTGCTGCAGACCTGCCAGATGCCCATCAACGTGCTGGACCCCAGCTACAACAGTTTCATCAAGAAAGTCTTGCCCACGCTGACCAAGCGCAAGGTGGGCGTGCTCGCGATGAAAGCCTTGTCCAACGGCCGCTTCTTCACGAAACCCGATCCCGTCGATGGCCGACCCGACGAGCCGCTCATCCCCACTCGCATCACCACCGCCGAGGCCCTGCACTTTGTCTGGTCGCTGCCGGTCAGCGTGCTCATCAGCGGCGCCGACAACACCAAACAGCTCCAGCAGAACATCGAGACCGCCCGGAGTTTCACCAAGCTCAACGATCAGCAGCGCGAGCACCTCGTGGACAAGGTCGCCGACCTGTCCCACAAGCGCGTGGAATATTACAAAGCCTGATGCGTAACGCAGCGCAACACCGTCTCGCCGGGCAGGCCCGGCGCTAGTCACCGCGCCGCCGCCGTGCGCGTCGCCCCCAGCAGATCCGGCGGATCGCCGGCGATGAACCGTTTGATCAGGGCCTGCGCCGTATCCTTGTCCGAGTAGTCCGGGTATTGCACCTCACCGGTGAACCCGTTCTTGGCCAGAATCTTCGCACACTCGATCCGCGCCTGCTGCGCCAGATCCACCGACGCCATGAGAATCCGCATGCACTCCTGCGGTGAGTGGAATCCCATCCCATTGTTCGCCGCTACGTAGTCCCACCGTATCTGCGACTGCGTCACCAGTTGGCGCACGTGCTTCAGCGCCGCATCGTCCGCACCGATCTGCATGCACGCCGCGATATCAAAATGAGCCTTGGATACCGCATCTTCCGCACGGTCCCGCCCCTCACGCACCTTGTCCTGAATCCCCTGAACCCGCGTGTGGACCTCTTGCTCAGACCACCGGTGGCATACCGCGCACGAATTGGCGATGTTCAATAGCGGGCTTTGAAGATGATGATCGGTGAACTTCGCCCCGCCCTCCGTGCGGTAGGGCATGTGGCAGTCGGCGCAGGCCACATTCTGAAACGCGTGCACGCCCGTCATGTAAATCTCGTAATCCGGGTGCTGCATCTTGATCATCCGCGCCTTGGAGATCGCGTGCGTCCAGTCGGCGAAATCGTACTCCTGGTAGTAATCCTCCATGTTCTCGACCGCCATGCCCTTGTCCCACGGGAACGTCAGGTACTTGCCCTTGCCCTTGAAGTAATACTCCACGTGGCATTGCGCGCACACCAGCGTCCGCATCTCCTGATGCGACACGTCATCGATATCCCGGCCCTGCCGTTCGAACGCCTCGCGCAGCGCCGGCCGCGAAATGTGCAGCTTCATCGTGTTCGCTTCATGACAGTCCAGGCACCCGATCGGATGTGTGATCTCTTTCTCCAACTCACCAAACTTGCTGGCGTAAAACGCTTCGGGACCCATCTCCGCCATCAGGCGCGGCACGTCGGGGCTCTTGCACGTCCAGCACGTCGCGGCGCCGGTTTTGTCGCCCACCCGCTTGGTCTGCGTGACGTCTTCAATCGTGTACGTATGCCCACGCGCCTGGCGAAATTCCTTGGCGAATCCGTAGCCGGCGAAAAGAATCACCAGGTCCGGAGTTTCTTCGAGGTAGTCGCGCGGATGGGCGCCGCCGTACTTCGTGGCGGTTTCATCATCGCTCATCAGCTTGTAGCTGGCGTATTCCCGCGGGAAGTTCTCGCCCCACTTGGCGTTGTCCGATTCGTATTCCCCCACCGGTTTCCGCGGCGCGGTCACCAGCTGACCTTCCCGACGGTGCTCCAGAACGGAGGCATACAACACCGCCAGCACCAGCACCGCCACCGCCGCGACGACAAACGCCAACCATGCCACCTTCGCGCTACCACGATTGCGCAGCCGTGACGATGCCGGACCTCTACCACGTGAATTACTGGCCATCGGAACTCTCCTGTGAGCGATCGGTCTTCGCGGCGCGCGGGGCGCGCCCGCCGATCGTCGGTTCATTGCCAAATAGTCGAATCGCAGGCAACGTCGGCCGCTGGGACGCGGGCACCGACGACAGGCTGTGCACCCCGCCGCGCTGCTAACATATCCCGCCCGGTCCAGACGGATAGCCCGCATGATGTACCTGATACTCAGTGTCCTGGCGTTGGTCGGCTTCATGCAGGCCTTTCGCTATGCCCAGCATCGATCCGGAAGTGTGATGTTCGTCGCCGCGGTCAACTACACCGTCGCGGCGCTGATCAGCGTCATCGTGATGCTCACCGGTTCCGACGACCCCACGCAAGCACTGACCACGCCCGTCATCACGCTCGGGCTCGCCAACGGCATCAGCTATTTCCTGCATCTGCTGATCATCCTGGCATCATTCCGCCTCGCGGGTGTCGGCGTCACCTCGGCCATCCTCAGCACCGCCGTCATCATCCCCGTGCTCACCGCGCACCTGCTCTGGGACGACAAGGCCAACGCCTGGCAGTGGGCCGCCCTTGGGCTGCTGCCGATCGGCATGCTCCTGATGCGCCCGCGCTCAGCCAACGGCATCCACCTCACCTGGAGAGCCGATGTTCTGTTGGTTCTCTTGTTCATCGGCGGGGGCGTAATTCAGACGATCCATAAGGCCATTGACGTCCAGTCTGCCGACGCCGGAGCAAGCCATGCCGCGGTTCGTCACGTTTACATCGCAGTGCTGTTCGTCACCACAGCGCTTTGTACGATCGCATACGCGGTGGCGACCCGCGTGAAAGCGGACGTCGCCGGCACGGCCCTGGGCGCAATCATTGGCGCCATCAACGCCACCCTCACCGCGCTCATCCTGCTCGCCCTCAGTGTGATGTCAGCCGCGGTATACTTCCCGGTCAGCACCGCCGTCGTCGTCGCCTTGAACGTCATCATCTCATGGCTGTTCTGGCATGAACGCATCACGCGCCGACAAGCCGTCGGCCTGATCGTCGCCGTGATCATTGTCGTCCTGGCGAACTTCGGGGGTGAAAACACCGATGATCCCAACGAGGCGGCGACCGGCGATAGCACACCGGCGCCCGATCCGAGCCTCCATGATGACACCGCCGACTGATCCCAACTGGCTCGATGACGCGATCCACGCCCTCGCGCAGGTGCGCGTCGGTGTCTTCGGTGATTTCTGTGTCGACGCCTATTGGCACATCGACCCTGATGCCTCGGAAATCTCCATCGAAACCGCGCTGCCCGTGCGGCGCGTGCAGCGACAGAACTACACGCTCGGCGGAGCCGCCAACGTCGCGGCGAACCTTGCCGCCCTGCGCGTTGCCAGGCTGGTGACCGTCGGCATGGTCGGCGACGACCTGTTCGGCCGCGAACTGCTGAACATGCTCCGCACCATCGGCGCCGACGCGACCGACATGCTTAACATCCAGCCCGATTGGCAGACACCCGTCTACGCCAAGCCTCACGTCACCGATGTCGAAGAGAATCGCATCGACTTTGGCGGCTTCAATCAGCTCAGTCATCACAGCATCGATGCCCTCGCCGACGCATTGGATCATGCCGCATCCCACTGCGATGTGATTGTGTTGAATCAGCAGGTGCCCGCCGGCATCAGCCCGCCCGCGATGATCCAACGCATCAATCAGATCGTCGACGCCCATCCGGACTGCCGGTTCATCGTCGATGCCCGCGATCGACCGGGCCTGTATCGCGGCGTCTCGATGAAGCTCAACGCCCACGAGGCCGCGACACTATCCGGAGATCCCCGTTCACCGGACGATGCCATCCCGCCAAGCGATGTGCACGCCATGGCGCAAGCGATCCACGCCGAACGCAAACAACCGATATACATCACGCGCGGCGAGCACGGCATCGTCGCTGCCGACGACGCCGGCGTGCATACCGTGCCGGGCATCGCCGTAACCGGCCCGACCGACCCCGTCGGCGCCGGCGATACCGCCCTCGCCGCCCTCGCCGCGGCGCTCGGCGCGAAGCTCGACACACTCACCGCCGCAACGCTCGCCAACATCGCCGCATCCATCACCGTCACCCAGCAGCGCACCACCGGCACCGCCACACCTGATGATCTGCGGCGCGTCGGGCCAACCCCCGAATACATCCACTTCCCGCTGCTCGCCGACGATCCCGCTCTCGCGCGCCGCTGGCGCCACACCACGATCGAGATCATCCGCGAACCGCCCACCAATCTCCGCATCGATCACGCCGTGTTTGATCACGACGGCACGCTCTCCACCCTGCGCCACGGCTGGGCCGAAGCGTTGGAATCCATGATGGTGCGCACGATCCTCGGCCCACGCCTTAATGACGCCGACGGCGCCCTGCGACAGCGCATCACCACCACGACCCGACAGTTCATCGAATACACCACCGGCGCGCAGACCCTCATCCAGATGCACGGCCTGGTCGATCTCGTCCATCAGTTCGGCCTCGTGCCGCCCGCCGATGTACTCGGCGCCGCCGAATACAAGAAGCGATACAACGTCGAGTTGATGAAGCTTGTCAACCGCCGCCTCGACCAAATCCGCCGCGGCGAGAAACACCCCAACGACTTCCGCATCTCCGGATCGCTCCCCCTGCTGCAAGCCCTGCACGACCGAGACGTGGAGCTGTCACTGGCCAGCGGAACCGATCAGCCCGACGCCGTCGCCGAAGCCGAAGCCCTCGAATACGCGCACCTTTTTGAAAGCCGCATCGTCGGCGCGATCGGAGATGTCCATTTTGATCCCAAACAGGTCGTCCTCGATCAGGCGCTCGGCGCCGACACCAACGCCACCGATCGATTCGTAACCTTCGGTGACGGCCCCGTGGAAATCCGACGCGCCCGACAACGCGGCGGCTACGCAGTCGGCATCGCCAGCGACGAAGAACATGCCGCCGGCCCCGACCTCGCCAAACGCCGACGTCTCATCCGCGCCGGCGCCGACGCCATCATCAGCGATTTCACCGATCTCGACGCCCTGCTGCGTCTGTTGAATCTGGATCGGTAAACCGCACGCGACCAACCGCCCTAATCCAGATCAATCAGAATCATGTCCGTGATGCTCAGCGGCAGTCGCAACGTCAGCCGATCGCCGCGAATCCGAAACTCCAGTTCTCCCTGCTCGACGGAGCGGACCCGAACAGCCTGACCAACATCTCGGATGCTGACCCACAACGTCTCGATCGGCTCGCCCGTGAAATTCATCAGCGGCACCGCGAGCCGGCGCTTCGGTTCCGTCGTTTCAATGACCGTCATTTCAACCAGCCCATTGCTGCACCTGACCGGCCGGACAAGATCCGTCGGCAGATGCTGGTCGACGATCAGATGTCGGTAATCACGATTCATCTCCGTCGGCAGAAAATGCGTGAACGCATCGTCGCTCGACCCACGATCCACGGGTCGATTCGGCAAGCCGCTCTTCAAATACGCCTGACCGGGCAGGAATCCGACCAACATCGCCCGACCCTCGCCATGCTCTTTGACGACAATCGCCGGCGAGTCATCGTCAAACGTCGCGATCGCCCGCCCGTCATCAACCGTGAGCTGCTGCTTCCACACGATCACCGGCACGCGCTCATCAAGTTTCTTAGTGACGGTCGCGCTCCTCCGTCGGCCCGCGACCTCCCAATGACACAAAGCCTGATCAAACGGCTCATACCCCGGCAAATCCTGCTTACTCAAGAACGGCTTGTTCTCCTCCAGCAGATACTTCAACAGATTCGGATCCTGAATCATCCGCTGCGACTTCACGCCGTAAAGCTCATTCGCTTCGGGGTTCGGCTGATTGAATTCATTGAGGAACCCGCCGCCCACGTGTGCGATCAGCGTGCCCCCCGCCTCCACCCACTGCCGTAATGCCGACACCGTGTCCGAATGCATCCACTGCTGCGTGACGTAGATCACCTTGTAATCGCTCGCCAGCCCGTCGATCACGTCATCCTCGGATAGAAAGTCCACCGGCACCTGCGAATGACGCAGCGCATAATAAATCGCCTTCCGTTCATTGTTGTGCATCGCGAAATTGGAGTTCGTCGCGCCGGTCATGACGTCATCCACACTCGACAGCAGCAGCCCCACCTGCGCCGGCCGCACCTTCCCGTCCATCACGTAATCTTCAAACACCCCCGCATCGTGCGTGCAGTCGTAGACCGCCCGCCACATCGCCAGATCATCGGTCGCGATGTAATTCTCCGTTGCACCCGACGCCAGCGGCGACGCGCAGAAATAATTGATCATCGTCGCGCCGTGCGCCACCGCCGTGTAGAACGACAACCGGAAATCACGCGGCGTGTTCCCCGGACTGTGCGGCATCACGTACATGTGAATCGGATTGTCGTGATACTTCGCACCGGCGCGGAATCCGCTCGTCAGATAGCCCATCACCTGCACGCTGAATTCCGGAATCTGCCAGATGTAGTCCTCACTCCACGGCATCGACATCGCACCGATCTTGAACGGGCGGATGTAATCCAGCTCACTCACCAGATAATTCGAATGCGGCGAGTAATTCGCCCCGGTCAATACACCATGGTCGGCGTAGTAGGCCGTGCCTTTGGCATAGTGGGCGCCGCCCTTTTCCTTGGCGCAAAGCTGCGAATAGTAGTAAAGCGGATTGGTCGGGTCGGTCGTGTAGACCACCGGACCCGCCCACTCGCCGGAATGGCGGTAATCGAAAAACTGCTCGAACTCATCCGAGCCCGGCCGAATCGGCGGCAGGTGAATCTCATCACCGTAACTCACCACGTAAAGATCATCCCACCCGCCTTCGTGCTTGCTCACCTGCTCGTCGATCGCCGACGGGCTCGGATCGCCCCAGTGCGTGATCAACGTCCGCTTCGCGTTCCGCACCAGCGTCGTGTTGTCACCCAGCGCTCTGATCAGCGCTCGACCTTCGGGGTAGTCCGGCGTATTACCAAACCCGCCGATGTTGTAGATATAGAATCGATCCGGCACGCGGCCGCGCTTCGGGAACTTTCCAACCTGTTCGGTCAGCCACGTCAATGCTTCAGGCACGGTGCGGATGACCGGCTCGCCCAGCAGATCGCCCATGCGGGCGCGCAGCACATCGTTCGGCGCCATCACGCCGGGTATCTCAAACAACGTCTTCCCGTCGACCGTCATCTTCTTCACCGATCGCAACCCGCCGCGACCGTCCGGGATCGCAAACTCCAGATCCACGGGGCACGGCGGATCGAACATCCAGCCATAGTTGTGCAGCCCATCCATCAGTTGGCCCACGGGAACCCAACCCGACGTCTGCCCCGGCTGAAGCTGATCCGCCGCCGTCGGCTCGTGGTCCGCCGCATGACGCGGCGCGACGTGCTCCGCATCCACCGCGTCCACGCGCGGCCCGGCATGGGCATACCCCGCCGTATCATCGATGTAACCCGACGCCATCACCCGGATCGGCTGCCAGTCCCGCAGATGCACCGAATAAGGCGAATGCTGACCGCCCGAATAAGGATTGAACTGCGGAATCACGTCCTCGTCGCCGCGATTCGTCACCCGCGCATACAGATCACCCGCCTGCGTCAGCCAGCCGTCCAGCTCCACATACGTCCGGGCGGCCGGATTCTGACGCTGCGCCTCGCGCCCCGCCTCATCATCAGTCAGACAGATCAAATCCACGTGGCGCTTCGCCGTGCCCAGGACCGGTGTCCGCGTCGCGTCCTCCTCCTGATTCCGCGCGATCAATCGGATTGTCGCCGCTCCCGCCGTCAGCGTCGCCCGACCGCCTTCCTGCCAGACCAGGTTGTCCGTCGCGCCCCAGAAGAACCGCGGCATTGGGATCCGCCGACCTTCCGGGTCCGTCGATCCCGTGCAGCCCCAGATTTTGTCGTCATCGGGCCGACCGAACGCCTCGCGATGCACGACGCGGCCCCCTTGCTCGATCTCCACGTCAAACGCCACGGCAAAGTTGTACGGATGTTCGTACCGAGCCAGCACCTCGAACGATCCGTCGTACGGAATCGTCACCACCTGTTCGGCGATCGCGACCGCATCGTCCGCCATCTGCGCCGGGGCCCCCAGACATCCCATCCGCGACAGGAACGTCAGCGCAAACGTCGACGCATAGTAATTCTCCCGGAACGGCCCCACCCGCCAGTCGCCCTGCACGACCGTGAAATCCTCCGCCTCAGCAATCAGACGCACCGGCGCATCCTGCGCCATCGCAGGCGGCGCAACCCCAATCAACATCAGTCCGATCAAGGTGACGATCATGAATCGTTCAAATTGCATAGTCATTCCCTCACGTAATCTTTGCCTGTGTGACACCTCTACGCCTTCACCACAATCTCACGTTTGTCAACATACGGCGGCTGAAGAATCAATCGCTGCCGCTCGGTCAAACCTGAAACACCATCAGACATCGGCCGCCCCGCCCACTGCATGTAATGCGGACAATACTTCAACAACACCGCGCGGCGCTCGGCCCCGGTGTGCGTCCACGCCGCCGTGCCGTGCGTCAGTGACTCGGTGAACAATCCCGCATCACCCGCCGCAAGCGGCACGTTCGCCACCAGGGGATTATCTTCCGGACGCATCATTTCCGCCGGCGTCGGATACAGCGCCTTGTGCGAACCCGGAATGCAGATGAATCCCCCCGCGCCCGGCGGCGTGTCGCTCAACGCAAAGCTCGCCACAATCAACCCATTGTGCATCTTCGCGCCGTGCGTCACATAAAAACACGCGTGATGAAACATGCCCGCAACGTGATGCAGATTGCCCGCCGGCAAATCACCATCGCCGGTCGCGCGCATCGCCATGCCGTACGCATGATCCAGCCGAAACCGCTCGCCGAGTATCTCCTGCAACAGAGGCATGATCGTTGGATGATCGATCAACTCCCGCCAGTCGTCCCCCCATCCAAAGAAATCGCCGAACCGGTATTCAAGCGATCCATCCTCCGGTGAAGTCACCGCGTGCGCCGCCATATCCGCCGACATCCGCGCCACGCGCGCCGTATCCAGCACGCCCGGCACCACCAGGTAACCATTCAAATCAAATAAATACCGCTGCTCGTCGCTCAACATGACCGCGATCTCCTCACGTGGTCCGCAACCGCACCCAGCGAATGTTATTGACACAATCCTCAGTGCACCAGAACACCGCGAACACCTCGCCGTTGGACAGCAGCGTCGAGCTTGGAAATCCGAACTTCAACGCGCTCAGTTCATCGCCGCCCGTATCGACACCGCGCATCGCCGACGTCGCGCCCTGCCAGACGGGCGCTTCATCCTGATTGATCCAATCATCGCCGTCGATCTCGCTGACGTTCGCCCAAAGCCCCGACCGCTCCGCGTGGCGGTACAGGCACAGAATGCGGCCATCGTTCAGGCGCGTCAGCTTCGCCGTCTCACCGTTAAACCCGCACGCGCGCGGCTCGTCAAACGTTCTGCCGTCGGCGCTGATCGCAAAGTGATTCGGAACACTGCGCCCGCTCGGCTCGTGATACCGCCAACAGATCGCCAGCAGACGACCGTCCGCCAGTTCGATCATCGATTGTTCCCAATGAAACACGCCGTTGGCGTAATCATCCATCACCTCCAGGTGGTCGCCCCAGGTCGCGCCCTGATCCTCAGACACCACCGCGATCGCCCGCATGCCGCCCGCCGCGTCGCCGTTCCAGTCGCGCCACGTCGCCGCCGGCCAAAGCCACCGCCCATCACGCAGAGCCATCGGCGCATGGCAGACCTCAAACGCCGGCCCCACCAGCGGCATCTTCACAATCTGCGCCACCCCCCACGTGCGCCCGCCGTCCGCGCTACGCGTGCGGATCACGTCCATCTCACCCATGCCCAGCGACTCATGATTGATGATCCCCGCTTCCGGATCGTCTCGGTACATCAGCCCGCCCATGCCGAACAACTCGCCGTTGTCCATCAAACCCACGCGCACCGAATGCGAGGTCGCCCGCTCGCAGACCGGCTCGGCCAGCATCCGCTGCGGATCAGACCACGTGCGCCCCTCGTCATCGGAATGCGCAAAGGACGTGCGGTAGTCCAGCGATTCCACCGCCTGCCCGATATCGAACGTCGCCACCAGCCGCCCGTCTCCCAGATGATTGACACACGGATGCCACGTGTGCGCCGCACGCAGGTACGGCTTGGGGTTCCGCCAAACCAGGCCGGTATCAACGATTTCAATCACGCTTAGAACACTCCGGTTCGTCCGCACGTACGATCCATCATCATACCTTGGGTGGCTCAACGGGCTATTGGTGACCGCCCGCGCATCGTGGTAGCCTGACATGGGGCAGCAAATCAACTGGGGGTCGAACGACCGATACCCGGAAAGGATCAACCATCATGATCGCCGATCGAATCAATCGCTGGATGGTCAATATGACGATATGCATGGCGCTCGCATGGGGTGCCGGCTGCAGTGAGCGTGAGCCCGAACCCCAGGCGCCCGATTCGTCGCCCACGACGACGGCCGATGAGGTCAGCAAGCTGCTGCCTCAGGACGTGCCCACCACGCAGCCCGGCGACGAGCCGGTCACGTTCGATGACGTCAAACGCGATGTCGGCCAGGCCGCCAAGACCACCCTCACACTCGCCGACCAAACCAAGGACCAGGTCGTCGCGGCGACCAAATCAAAGCTGGACCTGCTCAAGTCAAAGCTGAATGACGCCAAAGCCCTCGCCGCCGCTAAAGGCGCCCAAGCCAAGGCAAAGTTCGATGAACTCAAGGCCGATGCCGATGTCAAACTGGATCAGGCCAAGGTCAAGATGACCGAGTTACAGGAATCCAGCGGCGAGGCGTGGCAGTCGCTCAAAGCCGGACTGTTCAAGGCCGTGGTCGAGGTCGAGCAGGCCGTGGGCGAAGCCGCCGAAGCATTCGGCGATGATGAAGCGGACACAGGAACTGATGAGTGATGCCGGTCAGCCGTGAACCCCGGCCGACGATCTCCGCCGCCCCGAATTCATCAGCCCGTCATCGACGTTCCCACCGCCGCGACACCAGCTGTCGCGTGGCGGATCAGTGTCTCCGCCGCGGCACGGGCCTGGGCGACCACGTCCTTGCGACCGAGGTGAGCCTGCACGAACACGCCCTCCGCCAGCAGGCAGATCTGAATCGTCAACGAATCCGGATCCGCCACCCCCGCTTCCGCGGCGATGCCTGAGACGTAACGATGCAGCAGCCGCGTGTGCTCCGCAACCGCCACGTTCACCGGATGGTCAGGTTCCGAGAACTCGCCCGATGCCAGGATAAACGGGCATCCGCTGAACTCCTCGTTGTGAATGCATTCATCCACCAGATCCAGAATCCTCATCAAACGACCGGCCGGATCGCTGGCCCGCGCCTCCAACTCCGTCATGAACCAGTGCCGAAACCGCTCATCCGATCGGCGAATCGCCGCGAGGATCAGTTCGTCCTTCGACTTGAAATGCCGGTAGAGCGTCATCTTCGCCACCCCCGACGCCTGAACCACAGCATCCACGCCCGTCGCGTGAAATCCATCTCGGCAAAACAGCTTCATCGCCGTTTCGATAATCTGGTCACGTCGTGATTCGCTCATGGTCGCTCTACCCTTGGGACATCGGTGTTATACTCACCGGTCTACCTGGATTCCAGGCTGAATTGCCATACCGGTCGAAGAATTTCCCGGTTCGATCCTGCGTTGATTGGCCTATCCCGAATCAACGCCTCACTTTAATGACTTGTCAGCCACTAGTGGCGCGTCATTCTACGACTTTCGGGTATAGACGTTTGAGTTTGATGCGGGCGTCGTCGGTCGTGAACTGCCGGTCGAC
>NYZD01000121.1 GCA_002685935.1 Planctomycetaceae bacterium
ATCGTTGGCCTCCTTGCCGAAGACCAGTCTCACATCAAACTCGACATCGCGCAACCGAACATGCGCCGAACAAATCAGCCGCCAGACAGAACCTAGGCCGCCGCCGTCACCCACCAATACGGAGCCGGCAAAACCCTCTACCTCGGCGCGCTCGCCGGCAACGCCTACCTCGCGCCCGCCATGCCCCCCAACTCCCAGGTCTTGCCCACCGAATTCCCACCCGCCATCCGTGACCTGATCGCCGCGCCCACCCGATGGGCCAACGTCGCGCCCGCCGTCACCACGTCCGATCCGCTCGTCGAAGCGCAATACATGACCGGCGAAAACGGCGATATCGTCGTCCTCATCAACTGGCGCAAAGACCCCATCGACCAACTCACCATCCGCTTCCCCGGCCGATCCGACATCACTCAGGTGCGCAGCCACCACGCCGCCGGTCATTTCAAAGGCCATCTCCACGAGCAAAAGCGCGGCTTGCTGGCCGTCCAACACGACGATGCGGTACCCTATGTCGAAACGCGCTTGGAAGTGATCGACTTCCTGCTCGTTGACTGACCACAACAAGACGCCGCGAACCACCATGAATGAACCAGACCACAACCCCGACCCCGAATCCCCATCGCGCGGCTGGATCATCACCTACGCCATCGTCCTCATCTACCTCGCCGCCGTCATCGGCTGCCTGCACCTCATCACCCAGCAATACGCATCGGCGGCCCCGTGAAGACCATCGACTGGATCATTTTCGGCGTCTACCTGCTGACGATCATCGCCATCGGCGTCTCAAAAGGCGTACGTAGCCGCACCACCCAGCAGTTCCTCCTCGCCGATCGCCGCATGCCCTGGTGGGCCATCGGCCTGTCCGTCATGGCCACCCAGGCCAGCGCCATCACCTTCATCGGCACCACCGGCAAGGCCTACAACGATGGCATGAAGTTCATCCACTTCTACCTCGGCCTGCCCCTCGCCATGGTCATCCTCTGTGTCACCCTCGTGCCCCTCTATCACCGCATGAAGGTCTATACCGCCTACGAATACCTCGGCCGCCGCTTCGATGAAAAAACACGCCTCCTATCCAGCATCCTGTTCCTTATCTCGCGCGCACTGGCGCTCGGTGTCGTCGTCTACGCCCCCTCCGTCGTGCTCGCGATGCTGCTGAATTGGGATTTGAAATACACCATCCTGCTGATGGCATCTGTCGCGATCGCCTACACCGTGCTCGGCGGCATTCAGGCCGTCATCTGGACCGACGTGTTTCAGATGATGCTGATGTTCGGCGGCTTGGTGTTCTGCGGCGTGTGGATGGTCATCCACCTGCCCGAAGGCGTCGCTTTTGGCGATGCGATGCACCTCGCCGGCACCGTCGGTCATCTCAACGCTCTTGACCTCTCCTTCGATCCGAAATCGAAATACACCCTCTGGGCCGGCCTGATCGGCGGCACGTTCCTGTTCCTGGCCTACTTCGGATGCGATCAAAGCCAGGCCCAACGACTCCTCACCAGCCGATCGCTGCGCGATACGAGACTCTCACTGATCTTCAACGCGTTCCTGAAACTGCCCATGCAGTTCGCGATCCTCTTGATCGGCGTCCTCCTGTTCGCTTTCCTTCAGTTCGCCGACCAGCCGCAAATGCATTTCAACCCGAAATTGCCCGACGCCATTACCCATGGCGAGCATCACGACGATTACACAACCATAGAAACATCATACGGCGAAGCCTTCGCCGTCCGACGACAAGCCGCGCAAAGCCTGATCGACGCCCGCCCGGCAAACGATGCCGCCGTCCTCAACGCCGCTCAAAGTGCATACCGAACCGCACACCAGCGCGTCGTTGAGATTCGCGCCGATGCCGATCGACTCGTAAAAGTTCACGATGACGCCTACGAAGATACCAACTATGTCTTTCCCACCTACGTCCTGACCCAACTGCCCGTCGGGATCGTCGGCCTGATCATCGCCGTCGTCTTCGCCGCCGCCATGTCCAGCATCGATTCCGAACTCAACGCCCTGTCCACCTCCAGCACCATGGACATCTACCGCCGACACATCCGCACCAACGCCGGCGACCGCCATTACATCTGGGCCTCGCGCCTCTTGACGCTGCTCTGGGGCCTCATCGCTGCTGGCTTCGCCCTCTACGCCAAATATCTCGGCTCCGTCATCGAAGCCGTCAACCAGGTCGGATCCTACTTCTATGGGTCCCTCCTCGGTGTCTTCGTCCTCGCCCTCGCCTACAAGCGCGGCAACGGCCACGGCGCTTTCTGGGGACTCATCGCCGGAATGATCACCGTCTGCATCGTCGGACCACCATGGGACAAGCTGGAAAAATGGGACTGGTTCTGGTCCCAGATGCAGGATCATCACTGGCTCAAACCCGACGGGTCCCCGCCCTGGGACGTCGCCTGGCTCTGGCTCAACCCCATCGCCTGCGCCGCCGTCCTCGTCGTCGGCATCATCGTCTCCGAACTCACCCGCTCGCCCGACGACCGCGACACCTCTACCGACGCGTCGCTGGCAGACTGATCAGATTGGCGAACATCCGATACGCCCCCGGCACCCCCGCCGGTAACTGCCGAAACCACGCCAGCGCCGTGTACACGTAAAGCCCCTCACCATACTCCGCCACGATCATGCTCCCCTCCAGCGCATCCTCCCCCGGATCGTGACCCGACAGCAGCGGCACGAACCGCTCGTCCCAGTCCGTCATGAAGTACAACCCGCGCTCCTGCACCCACCCGTCAAAATCAGCCGCCGTAATCCGATTCGGCCGCTGGAAAATCGGATGCCCCGGCTCCAGCATCGTCATCGCCGCCGCCTCATCCGTGATCCGCCGCCGCTCCGTCATCTTCGTCGGGTAAGGCGTGAACTGCGCCGGATCCCAGTCATACGTCTTGTTGTATTGCACGATGAACACGCCGCCCCGGCGCACGTAATCCAATACCCGCTGATTGTGCGTCTTCAAATCCGCGCGGAACTGATACGCCCGCACCCCCGCGACGATCGTGTCGTATTGACTCAAGTCCCCCGACTCCAGCGCCTTCGCGTCCAGCAAATCGTACGCCACGCCCAACTGGTCCAGCGCCGCCGGTACTTCATCCTGTCGACCGAGAATGTAACCCACCCGCACGTCCGGCGCGATCTGCAAATCACACGTGCGCACCACACACCGCGCCGGGTGATACAAATGCCGGCGCCACGTATGCGGATAAGACACCACCTGATGCCACGTTCGGTACGCTTTGCCCTCGTGATGCGCCGTCGCGCTCACCACCGCCTCGCCCACCGCCGCGTCCGCCGGGATCTCCACCTCAAACGTCACCACCGCCGACGCCGACTCAAACGCACAATCAAACCCCCGCGACGCAGGCTCAACCCGCCAACCATCCGGTGCCTCAAGTGTCACCTCGCCCGTCACCGCCTGATCCAGATGATTCGTCACGTTCACATGAAACGCCCTCCGCCGCACTTCATCCGAACGCCCCTGAACCACCAGCGGCGGATCGAGCTTCACCGAAAGCCCCGGCACCACCTGAACATCCCGATACACCACTCCCGTCGACCGGTCCGCGTCAATCGTCTTCAGCGGCGCTCGCACGTCGAACTCAACCCCCATCACGTTCACCGTCACCGTCGCCGTCACGATCGGCGCTCCGAACGGCCGCGTCGGATCTGCCCCGCCGTCCACCCCGTACCGATTCGCCCCCGCCGAACCAAGCTTGAAATACGGCTCCGTCACCGGCGCATCCCCCGCCACCCCAAGCGTGAACGTCGCCGACGTATGCCCTTCAAAGCTCGGCAACGCCGGCTCCGTCTCACCGCCGGCAACCGTCCATCCGTCAGGTGCGTTGACCGCCGCATCCAATACCCGCACCAGCATCGTGCCCCGCCGATGCACATGCACCGTCGCATCGAACCGTTGCCCCGCCGTCACCGTCCCCCGCTCACTGATCAATTCCACGTCCAAATGCAGCGCCCGCGTCGCCGCCTCCACAAAATCACCATGCTTTGCTCGCAACAGATCGATCAGATAAACCCGATCGCCCGCCGCCATCCCGGACCGTTCCGCCGAATCGATCAGCGCCTTGAGCTCACCAATCCCCCGCACCAGCGCCGGCACCGCCTCATGCGGATACCGCGGCTGATACGCCGCCAGCGCATCATGCGCATGCCCTTCGATCGATTCCAGTCGCTCCGCAAGATCGGGTATCGAAGTTGCATCGCTCTCAACACGCGCCGCGATCCCCGAAATCGTCGTGTCAATCCCCGCGAACAGATCCGTCGTGTTCACGTCCGCATCCGTCACTTCGTCGCCTGAATCTGCCGAACCCCACAGCACGAACTCCGCCTTCACCGATCCCTTCTCCGCGATGTGCCCCGACATCCCCTGCGATCGATTCTGATGCAACCCCATCACGCCGATCTCGTGATACGATCGCCCCAGCACCGGATCCAACCGGCCATAATCAATCGTGACCGCCTCCGCGCTAATCGTCTGCTCGTCCGGCACCCGCCCAACCCCAACAAATAGCCGCTTCGCCTGCCACGGCCGCAGACCCTCGGCGATCTGCTCCGCGAACCGCCCCGGGTCCGCCGCTGCCTCGAACGCCTCCCGAGTGATCAGCCCCACCGCCTGATGATGCCCGTGCCCGTCCTTCACCGTCCCCCCGAACCGCGACACGATAATGTCCGGCCGCTCCTGCCGAATCACCCGCACAAAATCACCCAATAGATTCTCGCGGCCCCACTTGCCCAACGTCTCCGTCGCCGTCTTGGAAAATCCGAAATCAAACGTCCGTGCAAACCGCAACGCCGCCCCGTAATATCGGCACGCCGCCAGCATCTCACCCGTCCGCACCAGCCCCATCGCCTCCGCCTTCTCCGGCCCGATCAGGCTCTGCCCTCCTTCACCACGCGTCGCCGTCAGCAGCACCGTGCGCACGTGTCGACCCTGGCTCAGATACGCCAGCAATCCATTGTCCTCATCATCCGGGTGCGCCACCGTGTGCAGCGCGCTGCCCACCACATTCAATCGCTCCAGCGCCAGCAACAACCCCGTCGACCCCCGCTCCGTCAATGGAGCCGATCGCACCTCCGTCCCAACCGCCTGATCGTGAACCGGCGACCCGCGCGATGCCGTTGTCTGACACCCCGATACCGACAAGGCCGCGACGCACAATACCGACAAGGCCGCGACGCACAACAACAAACACCCAGCCACCCACCACCGTTGAACACCAAAATGCCGCTGACCCTCAGCCGCCGGACAAGTCGTTTTCCGCATGACGATCACATCCTTGATTGCGCATCAAAAATCATCTGCCAGTCTATACGCAATCAAGCCCGCGCAGCGAGAATCCATCACCCCAGCTGGTCGCCGCTTCCCTAACATGTCTCATGAATCGACGAGTCGTGACCGATCAACGCCGCCCGCGCCGCGCCATCACCCCGAACATCGGCAAAACGGCCAGACCGAACGCCCCCGGTGCCGGCACAAGATGCGCCGGCGTCGCCAGCACAATCCCGCTGCCGGTGTTGTACACCACCCGAATGGCGATCTGCCCGGAGTTGTTGATCGCGTATTGGACGCCCCCGCTCAGCAGAATCCCGTCCACGATCGTGCCCGTCCCGAGGATCGCATCCTGCCCCGCGAAGATGAAGCCATTGCCGAGATTCGTGCTCGCGCGGTACACCACCGTCCCCGCGTCGTTGATCCCCGGGACCTCGGTCGTCGAAATGCTGGTGATCGTCATCGTTCCGCCATCCACCAGATCACCGACAGACGCTATGATCGACGAGTCGGTGACCATCTGCCGCGCCGGCGAGCCGGTCACCAGAGCGGGGAACGCCACGCTTCCCGATGCGTTCAACGCCGAGACCTGCTGGTTGGCCGCCTGCAGCGTCTGGCCCGCCCCGTACGTGTCGCCCGGGACCTTGATCACCGTGCCGCTGCTGCCGTCGTGTGAAAATACGCCGTTCGCGTTAGGTCCTGTCTGACGGCTGCAGTAGGCGGTTGCATCGCTGGATCATGGCGAGCTTGACCATGGTCAGATAGCTCTCGGCAAGTTTCTCGTAGCGCGTG
>NYZD01000122.1 GCA_002685935.1 Planctomycetaceae bacterium
CTCGCGATGCGTCATTTCATCGAAGTAGCAGCCGATCCCTGTCGCCCCGATCCCCGCCGCTTCAGCATCAAGATACAGCACCTGACCGATCAATCCCGCTTCAAATCCGTAAATTCGCTAATGGTATAAATATAAGACAGGTCGGGTATCGGCAATGCCGGCCCGACCTGTGCCCCCGTCACGTTCTACATTAGGTTTCTTGGGTCTTTGGTGAACCCATCTTAATACAAAAAACCTTAGCACTTATGGATGGTCTCCTCCAATCTTTCCCGGATTTGCAACGGCAGTTCAGGGTATGATTCGCCAATCTGAGGGCGGGACATTCGGGGGACTGGGTCGCTGTTGTCCATTAGACACGATAGGGGTCGTCACCGTTGGCAAAACCAAATCACACGAACTTACTGGCTGAAACCCTGGACCAGTTGATTCGCGATAACGTCACCACGGCGTCGGAAGTCGCGACGTTCGCGGGCGTATCCAACTCGACGGTGTACCGATGGATCGCGCACGAATCGCAACCGCAGTACGATTCGGTGCGGCAGTTGGTGCGTCACCTGCCCAGCCGCGACGCGCGTGAGGCGATCCTCACCGCGTTTCTGGCCGGCACGCCGTTCCAATTTCAATGCGTCGATGAGGACCTCGACGTCAATGACGACGGCAAGGTGGACGCCGGCGACGCCCTCGACGCCGCGATCAAGGCCGTCCACGCCGGCGCTGAATCGCTGACCCTTCTGCGGGAATCCGGCAACGGTCGCAATTACGATGCCGAGCAGACTCTGCGCACGATTCACCTGCTCAATCGCATGGTGCGACAATGCGGCATCACCCAGCAGGTGCTGGCGCAGATCGCCGAATCGCGCAGCAAGCGCAAGCTGAGGCTGGCCAAGTAGTCTGCCGGGTCAAGTCGACGCCGCTGACAGCGCCGCGCCGGTATGGCCATCGCCCTTTAGTGACATCGCCAATACCGTCAGATCGGCCGGCGTGATGCCCGCAAGACGCGACGCCTGACCGAGCGTAGCCGGACGGAACCGGTCGAGCGTCTGACGCGCTTCGTTGCGCAAACCGGCGACGGCGGCGAAGTCCATGTCGATCGGCATCCGACGCGACTCAAGCTTGCCCACCCGCTGCCACTGCTTTTGATGACGCTCAATGAAGCCGGCGTACTTCGCATCGCTCAACACCCCGGCGATCACGCGCGGATCAAACGCGCCCGCCGGCAGCGTGTCGCGATCGAGGCGCGAGCGCACGGCGTGTTCGTCCACCTCGGGCCGTTTGATCCAATCAATCAGGCGCAGGCCGTCAGTGGCGTGATCGGTCAGGTAGGTTACCAATGCCGCACGATCGCGCTGCGTCTGCTCGTGCAACGTCCAGCGCGCCGCATCGATCAAGCCCCAGGCATGAGCGCGGGGCGTCAAACGAGGCGCGGCATTGTCGGCGCGCAACAGCAGACGATGCTCGGCCCGTGACGTGAACATGCGGTACGGCTCGCGCGGCGTCTTGGTCACCAGATCATCCATCATCACGCCGATGTACGCCTCATCCCGCGCCAGTCGGATCAGTTCCTCACCGCGCAGATGACGCACCGCATTGAGCCCCGCGAGCAACCCCTGCCCCGCGGCTTCCTCATAGCCACTGGTGCCGTTGATCTGACCGGCCAGAAACAACCCCGCCGCGCGATTCGTCATGCACGTCGCGTCGATCTGGTGCGGCCAGACCATGTCGTACTCCACCGCATAACCGTGACGCAAGATCTCCGCCCGCTCGCATCCGGGCAGACCGCGCACCATCAACGCCTGCACATCGGCCGGCAGCGACGTGCTGATGCCGTTGCAGTAGATTTCGTTGGTGTCGAGCGACTCAGGCTCGAGAAACACGTGATGCGAAGTCTTGTCGGCAAAGCGCATCACCTTGTCTTCGATGCTCGGGCAGTAACGCGGGCCGCAGTCGGCCTCGATCTGACCGTTATATAGCGGCGCGCGATCGAGGTTCGCGCGGATATGATCGTGAATGGCGGCATTCGTGTGCGTGATCCAGCAGCAGCGCTGATCGATCACCGGGAACTGATCCCACACGCGCTCGTAGGCGGCCGGTGTCTCGTCGATCATGGCCGACGACGTCAGGCGCCGCCGCGACAGCGTCATGTCGCTGAACGGCTGGGGCTGATCGTCGCCCGGCTGAATCATCAGGCCTTCAAAATCAATCGAGTCCGCGTCCAGGCGCGGCGGTGTGCCCGTCTTGAGACGACCCAGCTCAAATCCCAACTGGCGCAGGTTCGCGCTGATGCCAACCGCCGCCGCTTCGCCGAACCGCCCGCCGGGCGTGCGCGATGTGCCCGTGTGCATCAGCCCGCGCATGAACGTGCCGGTCGTCAACACGACGCTCGAGGCGCGCAACGCCGTGGGCTGTTCACGCGGTTGGTCCGCCCCAGCACGTGGGACGAACACAACGCCCGCCGCGCGGTCGTCCTCAATCAGGATCTCGTCGACCGACCCTTCCAGAATCGTCAGGTTCACGCGCGTGCCCAGCAGCCGCTGCACTTCCCTTGCGTAACGATATTTGTCCGCCTGGGCGCGCGGGCCCCGCACCGCCGGTCCCTTCGATGCATTGAGCATACGAAACTGAATCCCCGTCGCATCGATCGCCAGGCCCATCAACCCGCCCAGCGCGTCGATCTCGCGCACCATCTGGCCCTTGGCCAGCCCCCCAATGGCCGGATTGCACGACATCTGGGCGATCTTGTCGGCATCGAGCGTGATCATCGCGACGCGACCGTGCCGCCCGCCGCTGTCGTCGGACGCATCGCGCAGCAGATTTGCCGCCGCCCAGGCCGCCTCGGCCCCGGCGTGTCCGCCGCCGATCACAATGATGTCATAGTCCGCCTGGTGCATGGGCGGGGCATTATATGACCGAAACGTGATCGTCGGCCTGGCCGGCGGGATCGATCAGGCAATCACGTCCGGATCGTGCGGTTCACCCCGCAGCGTGACGTCTTCCAGTTCACCTTCAATGGTGACCGTCCCGTCGTAATTCACCACGCAAATCGGGATCTTGCCCGCGGCCCAGTCCGCCAGCGGCAGCAGCGGCCACCGCTGATGTCGATAGCGATCGGGGTTCACGAACGTGCATTCGCCGTCCAGTCGATCCAGGACGAGCCTTGGGCCGGCCAGGAAATAGCCAAACGTCGCCGCCCCCCGCGCGCAGAAGCCCAACTCATTGCCAATGTAGGTATCGATGAACGCGAAGCTCTCCGTGCCGGAATTGGAGAACACCTGAAGGTCCCACACGCGACCTTCCTCGTGCGACAGCGGCGCCTCAACGAATCGGGCTGCATGATCGCGCCACAGATTCTGCGACACGCGCACGTTGAAGTCATCCGATGAGCAGTGCGCACACCCGTAGCGTGACAACGTCTCGCGCTGGGCGTTGGCCAGGTCCTCCTGCAGCAACGCCGAGTCGAATCCCGTCGGCTGCCCGACGAGCGCCGGCAGTAGCAGGCCGTTGGCGGTGTAGATTGAATAATCATCCCATCCCGCCAGTTTGCCCGGCGGCAGGGGCCGGCCCGTCCACACGTCGGTCAGGCCGGTCGCATCCCGTTCCAGGCACACGGCATAGTGATCGCCCAGCCAAGCCGCCTTTTCAATGCGGGGGACCGCAGCGGCGGCCGTGTCGCGGCAGCGCTCCGCGGTCGCATCGTCTCCCGCCCGACGCAGCAGATCGGCCGCGGCTTGCAGCGCCGTCACCCGTTTGATCGCGAGGTACGTTTGCTTCGGCGCGAACTGCAGCGCCGGCGGCCCATCGTCGATCGTGTTGGCCGTACCGTTCGACGGGAATCCGCTGCCGTCCTGATCCGTCCACAGCAGATACGCCGCCAGGCGCCGAATGAATTCCACGTGCTCATGGATCAGCGACAGATCGCCCGTCCAATGCGCGTATGCCTGAAGCATCAGCAGATAATCGGCATTCACTTCCACGGGCATGTCGTGCGGATACGCCGACTCGCCGACAGTCAGCCCGCGACCGGCATCGTGGTCGAGAATCGCGCCGCCCGACGCTTCGTGTGCCTTGGCGCGGTCGGCCCATTGTCCCAGCAACAGCTTCAACAGGCGCGGCCAGATATTCAGATACAATAGCGAGGCGTTGTATTGAACATCGACCGATGCGTGATAGCCGCGCGTGCCATCGGTCACGCTGAACCATTCCCGCCCGTCGTCCAGATTGCACCAGATCGTGTTCGACAGAAAGCTCTGGAAGCCCAGCGCCAACAGATGCCACTGCGATCGGCGCAGGGTGGCCTGTTCCAACAGCTTCTCGAACCGGCGCGAGTGACCGAGAAAATCATCACGCTGCTCGATCGCGTACGCCATGACCGAGTCGATGTCATCCCAATATTGCTGATACCGCAGTTGCCCGGCGGCACCCCGGACGTCCAGCACGTGATCCGGCGTGTGTGCGGCCCACACGAGCCGCCACTTGAGGCCGCTGCCTTCTTCGGTGACCGGCATCTCCAGCGTCAGCCCGCATCCGTGTTCAGTTTCATCGGGCACGGCATCGGGGTTCAAACTGTAAAGCCGCTCCTCGACATGGGCATGCGTCCGGCCGTTGATCTCGTGCGGTTCGCTATCGACCTGGTCATCATCTTCGGTCCGCGTCCCCGACTGCAACGGGACGTCGTAAGACAGGTTGATCGTGCGCGACTCGGCCGTGATATTCGTTTTCGGACGGCTCATGCGGAAGAACAGCCGCACGCGCTCGGGCCGATCGTAAGGCTGGGATCGCCATCGCACCTTGGCCGGCGTCAGCCTCATCTCCACGAAGAAGATCGGCAGGATGCACACCTTGTCGGATTGGGGATAGAAAGGCGCGTGGAAGTTCAGTTCCAGTCGCAGGCCCGCCGATTCGCTGTAACCCCGAAAGGTCAGCGAATTGATGCGGTCGAACTGCTCGCACGCATACAGTAGATCCCCGTGCGGCGTCAGCGGCATCACCCGCTCGGTGCCGTCGGGTTCCACCAGACCGACCGATAGTTCCAGCGGCTCGTCGTAGAATCGTCCCAGGCCCGAGTGCATCACCCGCCGGTAATGCGGCTCGAACAACAACGAAAATCGACTACCCAGGCGCGCCAGCGGCCACGTCATCAACTGCACAGCTCAGACCTCATGCGTCATGGACCACTGGCATTGTGGGATAATTCGCCCCAAGCGTCCAGCGCCGGGCGACACAGATGGGTGTCCGGCGCTGTCCAGAGACATGACCGTCACAGGAATCCGACCGATGATGAGCGTTGGCCGGAATTCGTCCGGCAGGGACTCGATGTGAAACTCACACCACGCCCGCCACGACGTCCGTCGCCACGTTCTGCGGCACCTCCGCGTAACGCAGCGGTTCCATGGTGAAAGACGCCCTCCCCTGGGTCGTGCCCCGAAGCGTCGTCGCGTAGCCGAACATCTCCTTCAGCGGGGCCTCGGCATGAATGATCATCGCGTTGCCACGCTGCTGCTGATCCGTGATCAACACACGGCGGGAGTTCAAATCCCCGGTCACCGATCCCAGATAATCCTCGGGCGTGGTGACCATCAGCTTCATGATCGGCTCCAGCAGAACCGGGTGGGCCTTGCGCACCCCATCCTTGAACGCCAGCGAACCGGCCATCTCGAACGCCACCTGTGACGAATCCACTTCGTGATACGATCCGTCCAGCAGCGTGACCTTCACGCCCACCATCGGATATCCCGCGAGCACGCCGCTGCGCGCCGTCTGCCGAGCGCCCTGCTCGACCGACGGGATGTATTCACGCGGGATCGCGCCGCCGCTGATCTTGTTCTCAAAAGCAAACTCATCGGTAAAGTCCAGGCCGTCTTCCTCAGCCTGCTCGGCGGTGTACGGCTCGACGGTGAGCGTCACATCGCCGAATTGCCCGCGGCCGCCCGATTGCTTTTTGTGCAATCCGCGTGCTTCGGCCGTGCCCGTGATCGATTCACGATATGACACGCGCGGCTCGCCGACATGCACGCCGATCTTCAGATCGCGCGTCAGCTTCGTGCGGATGATGTCCAGGTGCAGTTCGCCCATGCCCGCCATGATCGTTTCCGAGGTCTCCGGATCCACCCGATACTGGAAGCTCGGATCCTCCCGCGAGATCGTGATCAGCGCGTCGGACAGCCGATCCCGATCGCCGGCCGCTTCTGGCTCCACGCTCATGGAAATCACCGGGTCGGGGAATTCCATCCGGTCCAGCACGATCGGATCCGACGTATCGCACAACGTCTCGCCGGTGGTCGACGATTTGAGGCCGATCAGCCCCACGATATCGCCCGCCGCGGCCGATTCGCGCGCGCCTCGATCCTTCGCGTGCATCTCATAGATGCGGCTGACCACCTCACGCTTGCCGGTGTTCGCATTGAGCACGCGAGAGCCCTTCGGCAACGTGCCGGAATAAATCCGAACATAGGTCAGATCGCCATGCTGATCCGCGACGACCTTGAACACCAGCGCCGAGAATGGCGCCGACGGATCGTGCGGCCGGGTCAATTCCTTGGTCTTGTCTTTGGGGTCCGTGCCCTGCACTTCGGGCACTTCGGTCGGATTGGGCAGGTAATCCACGACGCCATCAATCAGTCGCTGCACGCCGATGTATTTCAGGGCCGACCCGCAGAACGTCGGCTGCCAATGCCGCGCCAACGTGCCCTTCCGCAGCGCGTCGCGCAGTTCCTGTTCCGAGATGTCCTCTTCCATCAGGTACTTCTCGGTCAGCGATTCCTCGAAGTCTGCGACCTTCTCGACCAATTGATGTCGCCACTCGTCGGCCATGGGGCGCAGATCATCGGGGATATCGCGCTGCTCGACGTTCGAACCCAACTCCGAAGCGTCAAAGTAATACGCCTTCATCTCCAGCAGATCGATGATGCCCTCAAACTCGTGCCCCGCCCCGATCGGCACCTGCACCGCGACCGGATTGGCACCCAGCCGCTCCACAATCGTGCCGAAGCTGAATTCAAAGTTCGCGCCCAGTTTGTCCATCTTGTTGATAAAGCACAGCCGCGGCACGTCGTATTTTTCCGCTTGGCGCCACACCGTTTCGCTCTGCGCCTCCACGCCTTCTTTGCCGTCGAACACCGCCACCGCTCCGTCGAGCACCCGCATCGAACGCTCGACTTCAATCGTGAAATCGACGTGCCCGGGCGTGTCGATCAGGTTCAGCGTGTATTCATCGCCGTTGCGCACCCAGGGGCAGGTGGTCGCGGCCGATTGAATCGTGATGCCACGCTCCTGCTCGTCCTGCAGGAAATCCATCGTGGCCGTGCCTTCATGGACCTCGCCCATCTTGTAGATCTTGCCGGTGTAGAACAGCACGCGCTCGGTGACGGTGGTCTTGCCCGCGTCGATGTGAGCGCAGATGCCAAAGTTTCGTGTGTAGTCCAACTGGGCCATAGTTCCGATTCCTCACCAACCGATCAGCGATTACATGATCCGGCACAACTTGGCCGGTCCGATCTCAACGTCCTGGGATTTCAGCGTGGGGGCGATGGCTTCAGGTGCGATCGGCCCGTCGGCTTCGAGTCCGCCGGTCCCTACCCGACGACCAAGCCGATCAGGCGGGAACCATCTAAATGGAGCTTGCGGCGTGCAAGGTGCGCATCTCCCGAGTTATGCGTGATCGCCGTCAGGTGCAGCACTGACGCTGCGGCGAGGGTCTTCAAATCTGGCTCAAACCACCTAACCCGTTGCCCTGCGGCGAGTCATGTAGTTTATCACGCACGCGATCCAAGTCAAATCAATTCCGGCACCCGGCCTCCGCACAACTGCTGCATTATCGACCCGAAATCCCGCGAAGTTGAAGTTCTCACGCCATTGCGACCCCGCAACGCCCAATAATCTCAAATTCTGTTGACTTTGACACCAACACCGAGTTCATTAACATTTTGCGATTCATCACCCCACCCCCGGGCCAGGGACGGACCGGAGCGGAATCCACCCCGCAACCGAAGGAGCGACGAATCGGAGACGCGCGTGTCCCTGGCGCAGCCTTCATCCCGTTCTCGGGTTGCCGACCGATCTGCCGACCGCCGACAGACGCCCGCCCTGCGCGTCACCGGTTGGCTGCTGGGCGCCGCTGCCGCGGCGTGCATGATCGCCTGGTGGATCGGCTGGCCCACCGTCGGCGCCGCCGACCCCACGCCCGCCTTGAGCGCACCAGTCCCCGCACCCGCCGAACCCGCCGCCTCGGCTGCGGCGCCCGAATCCCCCTCGGCTGAACCTGCCCAGCCCACCTTCGACGGCCGCCCCATCCGCCCGGCGCGCACCATCCGCATGCGCGTCACCGCCTACAGCCCCGACGCCCGCTCGTGCGGCAAGTTTGCCGACGGCATCACCGCGTCGGGCCTGCCCGTCACCGCCAACGATATGAAACTCGTCGCCGCCGACACGCGCGATCTGCCCTTCGGCACCATCCTGACCATCCCCGGCTACCACGACGCCCAGCCCGTCCCCGTGCTCGACCGCGGCGGCAAGATCAAGGGCAATCGCCTCGACGTGCTCTATCCCACCCACGAGCGTGCCTTGCAATGGGGCGTGCAATGGCTGGACGTCACGATCTGGGAATACGCCGACGAACAGGACGTCTCCCGCCGCTGATCTGGACCCCCACCGCCATTCATCGTAGTTTGCCTGACATGCGCATCGTGTTCATGGGTTCTGGTGCATTCGGATTGCCCACGCTGGAAGCGCTGTGTGAAGCACACGAACCGGCGCTGGTGATTTCGCAGCCCGATCGCCCCGCCGGCCGCAAGCGACAGCTCACCGCCACGCCGATCGCCGCTTTCACTTCCGAACACGGCATCGACACCATCAAGCCGCCAAATGTCAACGCCGCCGACACCCTCCAGGCCATCCAACGGGCCGCCCCCGATGCCATCGTCGTCATCGCGTTCGGTCAGAAGATCGGACCCGATGTTATCGGCGCCCCTGCCCGCGGCGCGTCAGGCACGATGAACCTGCATGGCTCGATCCTCCCGGCTTACCGCGGCGCCGCCCCGATCAACTGGGCCATCTGCAACGGTGAAACCGAAACCGGCGTGACCATGATTCACCTCGCCGACCGCATGGACGCCGGCGACATGCTCGGTACGCGCGCCACGCCGATCGATCCCGCGGAAACCGCGGGCGAACTGCACGATCGCCTCGCCGCCCTTGGTCCGGAACTGACCCTCGACGTGCTCGGCCAACTTGAAGCCGGCACGCTCAATCCCGCCCCGCAAGATGAATCGCGGATGAGCCTGGCGCCAAAACTTTCGAAGTCCGATGCACAAGTGGATTTCACACGATCAGCAGATCAGGTGCGCCAGACCATCCATGGCCTCACGCCCTGGCCGGGCGTGACCGTCCAAATCAAAACATCGGACGCCGTGACATCCCTGCGTCTGCATCGCGCCGAATCTCTCACCACATACGTCCACGATTCCGATCCCGGCACACTGATCGCAGATGGCATCATCGCCGTGGGTGATCGTCAGGCCGTGCGCCTCATCGAGGTCCAACCGCCCGGCAAACGAACCATGTCGTGGCATGATTTCCAGCAGGGCCACGCGCTGCCCGTTGGCACGCAATTCATCGACCGCCCAATGTAAGACGTGATTGATACCAGGTGGGGTCCGGTCAACCTCAATGCCTAGCGTCCCCCGGCTCGACCTTCCATCTCTTTGAGGGACCGGCGGTTCGCCGTCTTGTCCATCGGCGTCATGCGATCGATGATCAGCACCGCGTCCAGATGATCCGTCTCGTGCTGCCAGATCCGCGCGATCAGCTCGTCCGAGCGCTCGGTGACCGGATTCCCATCGGCATCCAGCGCCTCGATGCTGACGGCGACGGGGCGGGTGATCTCGCCCTCAACCTCGGGGATCGACAGGCACCCCTCGGTCCGGGCAATGGTCTCGGGCGAGGGCTCCCGCAGCACCGGGTTGATATAGACGTGGTCGTCCTCGGGCTCGCCCGTCGGGTTCGCCACGAACAGCCGCCACGGCAAATCGACCTGCGGGGCGGCCAGCCCCACGCCCCGGGCCTCATGCATCAGCTCGAGCATGCGCGCCGCCACCGCACGCACCTCATCGGTCACGGCGTCCACGGCCGCGGCCTTCCGCCGCAGCGAGGGATGGGGATACGTCACGATATGCAGCCGATCCGCTTTCGCGTGCATATCATGATGATAAAGCCGGGTGCGCAGGCGGCCAACCGCTCGATTTCATTGACACGGCAACCGGATTGCCTACATTGAGCGAACCATCGGGCGCCCGCGGCGGCTTTTCGCCCTGGACCTCCCCGACGACCGACCCCCGCGCGAGCCATACCATCGCCAAAAACAAAGATATCCCGCAAGGCCCCGCCCCCGACCCGGCCAAGGCGCGCAAGTGGTTCGACCATGCCGCGTCCGTCGAGGTCTCCAACCACGATTTCGCCATCGAATGTTACATCAGCGGATTGCGTTTCGCCCCGGATTCCATGGAGCATCACGAGAAGCTCCACGAGGTCGCCATCAAGCGCAAGGTCGCCGGCGGCAAGCCCGCGGGCATCATCGACGCCATGAAGCGGTCCAAGGGCAAAGACCCGCTCGAGAAGATGCTCAACGCCGAATACCTCTGGGCCAAAAATCCGATCGATCCGGGCTTGGCCATGAACGTGATGGTCGCCGCCGTCGCCGCCGAGCATCATGAAGTCGCCTATTGGATCGGCAGCTTCGCGATCGATGTCAATCGCCAGGCCAAGCGCCCCAACAAGAATCTGTTTCTCAAGGCCTGCGATCTGTTCGCGCAGATCCACGCCTACGAGAAGGCCGTCGAAGCCGGCGAGTTGGCCCTGCAGCTCGATCCGCAGAACGCGCAACTCAACAACGAGCTCAAGAACCTTCAGGCCCTGCAGACCGAGCAAAAGGGCGCGTACGACCAGGCCGACATGCGCCAGTCGATCGTCGACGAGGGCAAACAGCGTGAACTGGAGGCCGGCGACCAGATCGCCGCTTCCGAGGCCGCGGTCGATCAGGTCCTCAGCGCCGCCCGTGAGAACTACGAAGCGAACCCGCACGATGACGCCGCGGTCACCCGCCTCGCCGACGCCCTGCTCCGCCGGGACAATGACCAAAGGGAGAACGAAGCCATCGAGATGCTCACCGCGGCGCATCAGGAAACCGGAAATTACCGATTCAAACTGCGCGTCGGGGATGTCCGGATGAAGCAGTTCAACCGCCGCATCCGCGCCGTCCGCGCCAAGATCAAAGAAGATGGCGAGACCGACGAACTGCGTGAACGACTACGCAAGTTAAGAATTGCCCAACTGAGATTTGAACTCGCTGAATACGACGAACGCGCCGAGACCTACCCCACCGACATGGCTATACGATACGAACTGGGCCGCCGACAGTTCGAGGCCGGCGACAACGACGGCGCAATCGCCAGCCTCCAGCAGGCCCAGGAAGACGCCAAGAGCCGCGCCCCGGCCCTGCGCTACCTCGGCCGCGCCTTCAAAGCCAAGGAATGGCACGACGAGGCGATCGATACATTTCGTCGCGGCATCGACGCGCTCGGCGGCGCCGGCGGCCGCCTTTCCCTGGATCTCAACTACGAACTGATGACCGCACTGGTCGCCAAGGCCGAGCGCGACAAGGACGCCGAGGCCGCGGACGAAGCCGCCAAGATCGCCTCCCAGATCGCCCAGACAGACATCAACTACCGTGATATCCGCGATCGCGTCGACGCGCTGCGAAATCTCAGCCGTGAACTCGCCGGCGACGACAGTGATGCGTGACCGCGCGCACGCTCGTCCACCGATCTGCGGTCCGCTTGCGTTGGCGCCCGTCACCGTCCACACTCTTTCGATCATGAATCAGGCTGCGGCCATCACCCCCGCTCGCTATGCCTCCCCCCGCCTGCCGGGCAAGCCGCTGCTCGACCGTACCGGCATGCCGATGATCTGCCACGTCGTCGAGCAGACCCGCCGCGCCCGCGGCATCAGCGCCGTGATCGTCGCCACCGATGACCAGCGCATCGCCGATGCCGTCAACGCCCACGGCGGCACCGCCGTGATGACCCGCGACGATCACCCCAACGGCACCTCCCGGGTCGCCGAGGTCGCCGCCGGCCTGCCGCACGGCATCGATATCATCGTCAACGTCCAGGGCGACGAACCCGAGATCGACCCCGGCCTGATCGATCGGCTCATCGAACGCATGCAAAACGGCGACGAGCCGGTCGTCACTATCGCTTCGCCCTTCGCCGACGATGAAGACCCCACGAACCCCAACATCGTCAAGATCGTGCTCGATCAGCGCGGCCGCGCGTTGTATTTCAGCCGTTCGCTCATCCCCTTCCCGCGCGGCGAAACCGCCCTGCCCCCGCTCAAGCACCTGGGCATCTACGCCTACCGCCGCGCCTTCCTGGAGAGATACATCCGGCTGCCCGCCACGCCCGCTGAACAAACCGAACAGCTGGAACAATTGCGCGTGCTCGAACACGGCCACGCAATCGCCGCCGTCGTCGCCGAGGCGCATCATCACGGCATCGACACCGCTGAGCAGTACGAAGCGTTCGTCACGCGACACGCCGCCGGCTGAACCCGCAACCACCGACCGCACCGCACAGGATCACACGATTGGCCGAGAGGACAAAACGCAAATCGACGAAGAAGAAAGCCTCCAAACCCAAGGTGTCCTTCGCCTATCCCGCGCCGCCGCACATGCCCGGCGTGGATTGGGTCGAGCTGCCCGTGCGGTCCGTCGACGATGCGTACGACTTCTTCTGCGCCCTGGGCTTCCGCCCCCGCGCCGATCAAGGCGCCGGCACCATGGTCGCCCTCGGCGGGGACGTGCTCATGCTCAAGCCCAACGACGGCGCCGCGGACGACCAATCCTCCGGCATCACCATTCAAGTGGCCACCGACCACATCGAGCGCAAGCGCGAGCAACTCACCGAAGCCGGCGTCACCGTCTCACCAGTCACCCGCAGCCCGCGCGGAGACGCCACGTTCGAAGCCACCGATCCCCACGGTCACACCGTGCGGTTCTGCGGCCCGGTCCGAAAATTCGATGATCCCGTCATTGACTAACGCCGCCCACGCAGCCGCACGTCCAACCCACGGAGCCAGCCGTTGACCGCACACGCATACTTCCCCCCGGACGCCGACGTCCAGCGATTTCTCAAGCGACTTGGCGAGTTGTGGCCGGAGGGTGACGACCCGTCGTCCAATGAGATATTGCTCGTCGCCGAAGACGCCGTCGAACAGTGCGCGCACAGCGCACACCTCTGGTACTTGCGCGGCCAACTCATCGCGCTGGCCGATGATGACGCACCCTACGAACTGTCGGACGCTCTGTTGAGCTGGGAAGCCGCCGTGCGCGTCGATGAGGATCACATCGAAAGCCATGAAGCCATCGCCGACTTCTGCATTAACGCCATCGACGATCTGCCCCGTGCCGAGACCGCCCTGCGCGCCGCGGCTCAACTCGGCGGCGGACCGTGGGTCTACGCCGACCTTGCTCGCGTTCTGGCCCAACAGCAGCGCCTCGATGAAGCGATGACCACCCTCCACCCCGATCAATGCCCCTACGGCGACGATCCGCTCGTCGAGCAAACGCGCGAACTGATAGCGCAGGGTCAGTTCTCCGGTAATGATGAACCCCGGTCATAGCCCGCGCCGGGTCGCCGCGCCCATCACGATCACGCCGCGACGCGTCGCTCCTGAATCGCGCTGAACAGCACCGGCACCACGAACATCGTCATCAGCGCGATCACCATGCCCCCCACGCACGGTAGCGCCATCGGTAACATGATGTCCGATCCGCGACCCGTCGCCGTCAACACCGGCAGTAGCGCCAGGATGGTCGTCGCGGTCGTCATCAGACATGGACGCACCCGCCGCAGTCCTGCCGCCAACACCGCTTCGCGAACCGCGGCACGATCGCCCGGCGTCGCTTCATTGAATCGCTGCTTCAAGTACGTCGCCATCACCACACCATCGTCCGTGGCAATGCCGAACAGCGCTAGAAACCCCACCCACACCGCCACGCTCAGATTGATCGGCTGCACGCGGAACACGTCCCGCAGATTCGTGTCGAACAGCTCGACGTTCAAGAACCACGGCTGCCCGTAACACCAGATCAGAATAAACCCGCCCGCCCACGCCACGCCGACGCCCAGAAAGACAATCAACGACGTGCTCACCTGACGGAACTGCAAATACAGAATCAGGAAGATGATCGCCAACGACAGCGGCAAAACGACCATGAGCGTCTTGGCCGCGCGCTGCTGGCTTTCAAAGCTCCCGGTGAACCGGTGGCTCACACCAAGCGGCACGTGCAATTCACCATCGACAATCGCGCGATCGATCGCCGCGGCCACACGCTGGACCACGTCGACTTCCGCCAGCCCCGGCTGCGAGCCGAACGTCACATACCCCACCAGGAACGTATCCTCACTCTTGATCATGCGCGGGCCGCGCACGTAGCGCACCTCCGCCAGATCCGTCAGCGGCACCTGACGCGTGCCGTCAGCGGAACTGACCAGCACTTCGCCAAACGCATCGAGACTGTCACGCAGTTCCCGCATGTACCGCACGCGCACGCCGAATCGCTCTCGCCCCTCCACCGTGGTCGTCACCGTCTGCCCGCCAATGGCCACCTCAATCACCCGCTGCACGTCCGCGACGCGGATGCCGTACCGGGCGATCCGATCCCGATCCACGTCAATCTCCAGGTACGGCGTACCCACGATGCGCTCTGCGTTCACCGTTCTCGAATCGACGCCATCGGTTTGTCTCAGAATGCGCTCCAACCCGATGCCGAACGCCTCGATCGTCTCGAGGTCCGGGCCGAACACCTTGATGCCCATCGTCGCGCGCATGCCTGTCTGCAGCATCACCAGCCGCGTCTCGATCGGCTGCAACTTCGACGCGTTCGTCACGCCCGGCATCTGCGCCACGGCTTGTATTTCCGCCCAGATGTCATCCGCGCTGCGAATGTGATCGCGCCACTGCCGTACCGACTGCCCGTCATCCCCCGTGCGATACTCAGGTACATAATAAACGACCGTCTCGATCATCCCGATCGGCGCCGGGTCCAATGGCGACTCCGCCCGCCCCGCCTTGCCGACCACCATCTGTACCTCCGGAATCGCGCGGATCGCCGCGTCCAGATCCCGCAACACGTCCACCGCATGTCCGATCGATGCGTGCGGCGTCGTGCTCGGCATGAAAAGGAACGACCCTTCATCCAGCGCGGGTCGGAACTCCGAACCCAACCCCGGTAACGCCGCGTCCGCGTCCCGCCACAGCGCCGTCCGCTGAACCGGCCCCGGTAGCCAGCCAAACAGCGACCCGAACCCAAGCCACACGCACAACCCGAGAATCACAATCGCCGTCGGCATCGACAAGAACAACACCTTGTGCCTCAGCGCCCACCGCAGCACCGGTCCATACACGCCCTGAAACAGAACAAACCCCAGCAGCAGCCCGCCCACCAGAACAATCACGAACGCGAAGTTCACGATAATCGACCGCCCCCGCCCCAGCGGCTCCCACTGTCCGGCCAGCACCCATGTCACAACCAGCGCCACGACCAGACTGATCGTCAGTCGCGACCATCGCGCCACCCGATCCGGCATGCGCCATGACCACGTGCGCTGCGTCACCCGACGCGCCAGCGCCAGATGCGCCAGCGCCGGCAACAGTGTCAGCGCGACCAATATCGATCCAATCAATGCGAACGTCTTGGTGAACGCCAGCGGCCGAAACAGCTTGCCCGCCTCCCCCACCATCACGAACACCGGTAGGAATCCCACCACCGTCGTCGCCACCGCCGTCAGCACCGCGCCGCCCACCTCGCGGCAGGCGAGCACGACAATCTCGCCCCGCGGCTCATCGGGCCCCGCGCGCTCCAGATGCTTCAGCAGGTTCTCGGTCAGCACAATCCCCACGTCCACCACCGTGCCGATCGCGATCGCGATCCCC
>NYZD01000123.1 GCA_002685935.1 Planctomycetaceae bacterium
GAAAAATCTGCGTCACGTGCGGCAGATCCACATCGGCAATTCCGCATCCCGTGTCCGCAACCCAAAAGTGCAACTCCCGCCCGTCATTTTCAAATCCAATCATGATGCGCGGATCCGACGAATCAAGCATGTACTTGACCGCGTTGTCCAGCAGGTTTTGAAACACCTGTTGCACCCGGTTGCGCGACGCGAAGACCGTCGGCAAAGGCGTCAATACCGTCAGTGAAATACCTTTGGCTTCCAGGTCATACGCCATCTGCTCACCCAGTTCGCGCACGACCACTTCGATGTCGACTTCTTCACGCCTGGCAGGTTTGGTGCGAATGCGCGACAGTTCCAGCAGATCGTCGATCAGGTCGGTCTGTACCTTGACGTTCGCGGCGATCCGTTCGAGTTTGGTCACCGCGTCGTCCGCGAATTCGGTTTTATATTTTATCAAGAGCAGTTCTGTCATCCCACCGATGTTGCGCAACGGTGCATTGAGATCATGAGTCACCGCTCGCATGAACTTGTCTTTGTCGCGCAGCTCCGCACCGAGCCGTTCATTGACCCGCTCGAGTTCCGCTGTCCGCTGGCGCACCTGGTGCTCGAGCTGTTCATTGGCCCGGCGCAGTTCCTGCCGGGTCTGCCACAACCGCTCGGTCACATCGTTGAATGAATCGGCAAGTTGCCCCAGTTCATCGCGGGTTTCAACGGGCACAGCGCGCGGCCGCTCACCGCGGCCAAACGAATGCACGGCCTCATTCAACTGTCGCACTGGTTTCGACCAGCGCGACGTGAACCAGGCAATAACCGGCACACTGATCAAACAAATCACGCCCACGACAACCATCATCGCCGCCTGAAGACGCTCTGATGTGTCTGGCAGCGTCAGGTCACGCAAAGCCACGACCACGAATCCTTCGACACGACGATCATCAATCCGATGTGTCAAATCGCGCGTTGTGACAGTTTCCGGTAACCGCGACACGATCGGAGCACGAAATACCGCCACTTCCCGCGCATCACCAAGGAACAGCGCGTCGGCCATGAAGACCGGCAGCGACCCGCTCTGAGCTTGACGCCATACCTCAAACTCCTGCCAGGCTGCCGCGTCATTCAACAGTCGGTGAAGGGGATCACCGCGCGCATCGACCACTTCAACAAACGCGAACCGCGGCGCCTGGCCAACGCTGTCCACCAGTTCTCGAAACCGGTCCAGGCTCGAATCACGCAACCGCCCGCTTACCGCGGACGCCAGCGTCTGGCTCACCGCACGCGCGTACATGCCGTGACTTCGCGTCATTGCGTCACGCGCGATTCCGTTGAGCACGATCGCACACGAGAAGGCACCGACCGATATCATCAGCACGGTCCAGAGGATGACCTTGCGCTGTAGCGGGTACCGCGGCGCTGCGATTGATTCCGCGGTACTGTCGGTCGTTGATGGCGACTGCCGATCGGCCATGAAATCTCACCTGCCTGCAGCGATTGCATCGGCGCGATCGGCGTGTTGCTTGACGGCATCATGGGCAGGTGGCCACATTAGTCATTCGGCGCCAAGGCCCACCTTATCGGGCGGTTGGTGCGGACCAAGGGCCAATGCTAAACTGAAGGTGATGGTAAGCCGTCCGCCCATATCGTCACCGGCCGACGATCGACGCGTATGTCACGTGATGTGGCTGATCAGCGCGATGCTGATCATGACATTGGCCAGCTGCGCCGCCGCGCCATCCGCTGATACCAACGCGCTTGAAATCGACGCGACGGAATATGCGCGCGTGTACGACGCGACGGTCGACACACTGCGCGCGGCTGGCTTCCACATCGACCGCAAGGATTACCGGTTCGGGCGGGTTACGTCGCGGGCCCTGCCGGCGCCCACCGGTGCCGAACCGTGGAAGGGTATCAACCTCTCGGTAAACGTCGCGGCCCAAAGCACCTTCAATTACCAGCGCCGGATCGTCAACGTGTATTTCGATCCCATGCCTGCCTCCGCAGGCGCAAACGTACCTGCGGCCACCGGGGCTGGTTTCCCGCGGCCAGAACCGATAGACCGAGCCTCCACCGACCCCGGCACAGGCAAACCGACCATTGATACCTACAACATGCGCGTCGAGGCCATCCTCCAACGCGCCCAGCGCCCCTCGAAATACATGACCGGAGCGACCGGCGGTCATCGCATCACGGGCAATTTCGAACTTGCGCCGGACGACCTGGCCGAACGCGGCGTCGAAAAACAATACTGGCAGACCATTGGACGCGATGAACTGCTCGAGCGCCATCTGCTCGCGGATATTCTTAGAGACTCATTCATCGGTGCGTTCGACGGCGAAGCCGCGCCACCAGGCGATCAGCCCTCCCCTTAATCAACACGCTTGTCATCTACCACACTTAACACGTCACGCCGGGTCCTGCGAATCGGGCACTCACCCGACCCGGATGACGCATTCATGTGGTACCCGCTTGCCAATTTTCCAGATGGCAGCGGACCGGGCGGGCGCACATGCCGGCCGATGATCAACACCGGGCCATACGATTTCGTCCACGTGCTCGAGGACATTCAATCACTCAATAACAGGGCACAGCGCGCCGAACTTGAAATCACCGCGATCAGCATTCATCAGTACCCGTACGTGGCTCAGCAGTACGCGCTGACCAGTTGCGGCGCGTCGATGGGTGATGATTACGGCCCCATGGTGGTCGCGCCGCAGGGCAGGACTTTGACCATTGACGACCTGGCGAACGCTCGCATCGCCGTCCCCGGTGAGCGCACCAGCGCGTTTTTGGCGCTGTCGCTACTGCTCGGTCAACGCGTACCAAACTACGAGGTGGTGATGTTCGACCAGATCATCCCGGCCGTTGTGTCCGGACGGTTCGACGCGGGCCTGATTATTCACGAAGGCCAGCTGACCTATGCTGACGCGGGCCTGGACTGCATCGTCGATCTGGGCCGGTGGTGGCACGAGACACGCCGGTTGCCACTGCCGCTGGGCGGCAACTGTGTCCGGCGTGACCTTGGCGACCAGATGCGTCCGATCTGCACCGTTCTGCTTCGGTCGATTCAATACGCGCTCGAACACCGCGATGAAGCGATCGCGTTCGCGCTCAACTACGCCCGCGACATGGGTGCCGATCTGGCGGACCGTTTCGTGGGCATGTACGTGAACAAGCTCACGCTCGACTACGGAACACAAGGCAGGCACGCGGTGAGCGCGTTTCTCAAGGAAGCCGCGGACGCGGGGCTCGTCCCCGACGCCGGTGAAATCGATTTCATCGAACCGGCGTGACGCTTGATACTTCGTCACTTCAACCGGTGCCGCTGATCAACAGCGTCGTCGCGGGTTATCCCACTGCCTTCACGGACCTGGACCGCCCGACCAGCGCGTCGGTCGACTACGTCGACTGCCCGGACGTGAGAGATCCCCAAGCGTTCGCCGCGCGCGTCGTCGGCGACTTAATGCTGCCCGAATATAAAAAAGGCGACGTGATCGTTTTCTCACCCGAGGCAGACATCAACGACGACGATGACTGTTTTGTTCGACTCGAATCAGAACATGAGTCGACGTTCAAGCGGGTATTTTTTGAGAGCCGGCGAAGAAAGATTCGCCTTCAGCCGCTGAACCCCAAGTTCCCGCCGCATACGGTCGAATCCAAACGCGTCACGGGCATGTACAAAGCAGTGACGCACATCAAGACGATTGCGTAGGCCAAGCCTGCGCGATCAGCCGCAGCAGGCGCAAGACCTCCGCGACAGACCACGCCTGCGCCATACACCCCCCCGGATGATGCGGGGGATCACCGTCGTGCACCTCGTGCAGTTGGCCCAGCCCACCACCGCATAGCTGCTTCAACAGCGGCGCCACTGCTTCGCGCGCCGTGCGCCTGGCCTCCTTCGAGAACGCGCCTGCCCGCAACACCGCCTCCGCATACGGACCAATCAGCCAGGGCCAGACCGTTCCCTGATGATACGCACCGTCCCGCTCGAACATTGAGCCTTCGTAACGACCGTGGTAATTGCAGTCATTCGGCGGCAACGTGCACAGACCGTACGGGGTCAGCAAATGCTCACGCACCGCATTGACGATTGCCTTTCGTCCGTCCTCGCCCAGCGGTGAATGCGGCAAGCTTGCGGCCAGAATCTGATTGGGTCGCAGCGTCGCATCAAAGTGCGCGTGCCCGCGATCATCCAGCCACACACAATCATTGAGCCACGGGTGTTTCTTGTTCCAGAACAACTGTCGAAACGATCGTTTCGCACGATTCGCAAGCGAAGTGTAGTGCGCCGCACGCTCGCTTTCGTCGTACCGCGACTCCAACTCCGCAACGCCCACCAGCGCGTCATACCATAGCGCGTTGATTTCGACGGCCTTGCCGTAACGCGGCGTGAACACCACGCCGTCGCGCGCGGCGTCCATCCACGTTAATTGCGTATCCGGCGAGCCGGCGGCGATCAGTCCATCGTCGTCCATGTGAATGTCAAAGTCCGTACCACACTCGTATGCATCGAGTACGCCGCAGACCGCCTGCCCCAGCCAGTCCTGCCAGACAGCAACGTCGTTGCTCTCTTGGACATACCGCATTGCGGCATTCACGAACCATAAACTCGCGTCGACCGTGTTGAAATGTGCGGCTGAATCATCGTAATCGTCGAACCGGTTAGGCACCAACCCGCCCCGCATGCGCTCCGCAAACACACGTAAAGTGCGCTTCGCCTCGTCGAATCGGTGGGTGACCAGCATCAGTCCCGGTAACGCGATGAACGTGTCGCGACCCCAGTCAGCGAACCAGGGATAACCCGCAATGATTGTTGAAAGCGTTTGACCGGCGATCGCCCTGTCGACAACAAAATCATCTGCCGCCACGGTCAGCGCTCGCGTGATCAGCTCGTCACCGAGCGTTTCGATCGCACGATGAATTATGTGCAGGTGCTGATTCCGCGCGCTGCAATCTGATTCTTTTGACTCAAGCGGAGCGGCCAACTCACCGAGCGCGACATGAATATCGACTGCAACACATTCGCCCGGCGTAAGTGCAACTGAAAATCGCCCAGGGACGAAATAGTCCTCGCCATCATCCTGCTCTCGCTCGTTTTCGCGCGGATACCAGATGTCGTACCACCAGTCGGGCTCCATCTCGAACGCGCCCTGCTCGCACGTCAAAGTCACCGCGTCATCTTCGTGTGTGACGCACACGCCACCCGCGACTGCACGGACATCAAACGCACCCGCATTCGAGTGGCTCAACAAACTGTGATAATCGCGCAGCGTGATCATCGGCGATAAGTGCAACACAGCGCGAATCGTGTCGGGCGGCAAACCGCCGATCGTGTACCCGATCGTTGCCGACTGCCGCTTCCAATGAAGCGTCAACTGTCGCGTCAACGTGATGCCGTCAACGACATACCGCCATCGAACGTTAAGCCCGTTTTCGAAACTCTGGAGGTGGGCGTGACCGTCGGGCACAAACACGACCTGACCGGTGTCGGCAGCGTGGAACATGCACGTGCCAAACTCGATCCGTTTTCGTCCGGCGCTGGTGTCAACGTCGATTCGCTCGAGCATCTGATTCAGTGCAACAATGCGACCGACCGGCGGCGTGGCGGCGGCAACGAGCAGGCCATGATAACGCCGTGTGTTGCACCCGGGCACGGTGCCCATCGCGTAAGCACCCGTTCCGTTGGTCAGCAGCCATTCGCGATCGGTAAGGTCGGCCGCGCCGTGTGCATCGTCAAACGTAAATGCATGCGTGCGCCACACGTCACGTGTGCCGGCACCGACGGCGTTGGCCGGGCTGGACAGTTGTGATGGCGTTTGTGCGTGTGCGGTATTCATGCCGGTTGCGGATAGAATACCCCACATGACATCATCGATCGCGCAAACGATCGAGTTGCCGGGCCTGCTCAACGACCACGTGCACCTGAATTGTAAAGCCGCGAGCAACGCACTTGAACTGCTGACACGTTACCCCGACCCGCACCCGCCGGAGCACTGGGTGCAAACGATGACCGCCGTAGCGCGCGATGAAATTGAACACCCTGTACGGGTCACCAAACTGATCGACCGGGTGCGGTGGCCGACTGACCAAACGCCACCGTAACCCGTATACCTGGGCCCTGTGCAGTCTGGTTCGCACAGGCCAGGGCAACCATGGGTTGGCCGATCGCCTGATGGTCAGCGCACTGATCAAAGCCCGCTCGTGCGAACGCTTTGGCCTGCTCGCGTAACACTGGGATAGAATGGCCTTCATAACTCCCTGTTTGACAGGGTGTTGGGCTTATTCTGGTGGATTTCAGGATCTTTGTGTTCAGCCTTTTAGATGCCGGCCGCGCGTAAGCGCGCAACGATCAATGACACAAACGACACGCATGCAGGCAAGTTGGGCAAGAGGGTATCGAAAACACGGGGCGGTGTCGCCGATCAAACCCGCTGGTCAGGATCGTTTTGTGATCCGTTCACGTGTGATGCCCCGAGCGGCTTATCGCAACTTGATCGTCGCCAGCGCGATCGCGACGAACACGGCGGTGAGCAGCCAGAAGCGCACGACGGTTTGGCCTTCCGTCCAGCCAGTCATGTGGAAATGGTGGTGCAACGGTGCGCATTTGAACAGCCGCTTGCCAGTCAGTTTGAAGCAGCCGACTTGCAACATGACCGACAGCGATTCGAGCACGAATACGCCGGCGATGATGACCAGCAGCACTTCCTGGCGGACCACAACAGCGATGTAACCCAGCAGCCCGCCCAGTGGCAGCGAACCGGCGTCGCCCATGAATACCTGTGCCGGCTTACAGTTGAACCACAGGAACCCCAGACAACTTCCGACCATCGCGCCGGCAACGATCGCCAACTCGTCCGACAGCGGGATGTACGGCACCAGCAGCACTTTTGCATAGTTCTCCTTGCCGGCGATCAGCGCGAGGACCATGAACGCGAACGCACAGATCGCCATGATTCCGCCAGCCAGCCCATCCAAGCCGTCGGTCAGGTTCACAGCGTTCGATGAGCCTGCGATGACCAGCATCGCCATAATGACAAACGGCCAGGCGGACAACACGATGAGAGTTGGTGAAGGCACGTACTGATTCTGTGCCGGATCGAACGTCCAGCTCTTTACGAGCGGCAGTGTCAGGCTGTGGCTCATCTTCCAGAATCCCAGCGGATCGGTCTCCATCTTGAACTGGCCGTAGTGATGAATGAACAGCCCAAGCACGACGGCGAGCCCGAATTGCAGCACGAGTTTTTCCCAGAAATACAGCCCGTCACGTGACCCGGGCTTGCGCTGCGCACTGGTGAGTTTGAGCCAGTCATCCGCCGCACCCAGCATCAGCAGCCATCCCATGCACACCAGCGCCATGTGCACATAAAAGCTGCGCAGATCCGCGAGCAGCAGCGTGCACGCAAGGATCGCACCGGTGATCAGGATGCCGCCCATCGTCGGCGTGTTGGACTTGTGCTGCATGATGCGGTTGAGATCCTGATGATGGAACTCAGGCACATCACCTATTTTCTGCTTGAGCAACCAGTGAATCGTGCGCTTACCCAGGCAAACGACGATCAGAAATGACAGGATGATCGCGACAATCGCGCGAAACTCGCTGAAGGTGAATACGCGGAAGAACCCCCACAGGTCATGGTCGATCAACCATTCTTCAAGCCTGCTGATGAGGTTGTAGATCATGACGTGCGAATCGTGGCGGGTTGCGTCCGTGCGCGGGCCATTGTACGGCCTGGTCTATTCGAAGCGCGCTTTGATCGCGGGAATGATGCGTTCAAGCTGCATGCCGCGCGACCCTTTGAGAAGCACGACGTCACTGGGCACAAGCAGTTGGGCGACCTGGTCGGGGACATCCTCCGACCACTGCGCAAAAGTCGCGATGTGATCGTCCGACCAATGCGCGCGAAGTGCACCGGCGGTGTGTTCGCTCGCATGCGTGCCGATCAGCACCACCAGATCGATCCGGCGCCCTTGGCTGTCGGTGTTCCGATTAAACCCGCTGATCGACTGACCAACCTCTTTATGCAACTGGACCGACCTGTCTCCCAGTTCAAACATATCGCCAAGCACAAGCACACGACGCGGCGTATGCCCGTCGCCGGCCTGATAACTCGCAAGCGCGTTGCATGCCTGGATCGTTGAATCCGGATTCGCGTTGTACGCATCTTGAATAACCGTCACGCCCCGACCGTTGGAACCAATGCGGATGCGTTGCATGCGTCCGGGCACATCGGTGACACGGCAGAGTGCCCAAGCGATCGCATCATCAGCCACGCCAAATTCGCGCGCGACTGCGATGGCGGAAAGCGCATTGACAATGTTGTGCCGACCGAGCATCGGCAGATCGACGCGCATGATTGGCGCGGCGGTGTCGCCATGCGCTACATCCCGCACTTGGGGATGCTGCCGGTCGAATACATCAATCACCTGTGGCAAGTCATGTTTCAAATCGTCGAACCAGGCCCGATACCGGCAATTGGCGTGATCGCCATGTCGAATCACGCGAACACCATCAGGCAATTTGTCTAACAGTTCATCAGGAACACCGCGGACGGCCACATTATTCCACGCGCCACACGTGATAAGTAAACCATCACTTCGAATGGATCGCGAGATCGACGCCTTCTCGCGCGCAATCGCTTCACGGCTGCCAAAGTGACCGATGTGCGCCGCACCAACACAGGTGATGACGGCGGTGTCTGGGCGCACGATTGCCGACAGTTGCACGATCTCGCCCGGATGGTTCGTGCCTATTTCGATGGCCACAAAATCATCGCCCACATTGGCGCCCAGCAGTGTCAGTGGTACTCCGATGTGATTGTTGAACGATTTTGGACTCTGCGTGCCGCGCAGTCGATGCGGCGGCGCGGACAGCACTTGATGAATCAGGTGCCGTGTCGTGGTCTTGCCATTTGATCCGGTGATCGCCACCACGTGCGTGCCGGACGCAGCCAGCACGTCGCGGTACGCGTGCGCGAGCGTCTGCAATGCGGCGACCGTGTCATCAACGACCAGGCAAGACCCATTCTTCGTCGCACCGGCAGCTCCCGGGTCGTCAATGATCGCCGCGACGGCGCCTGTCTCGAACGCGGGCCCCAGGTAATCGTGCCCATTGAAGTTTTCTCCTCGCAACGCGACGAATACGCTGCCGGGCGACAACACGCGCGTGTCCGTGCTTACACCCTGTGCAATGACGGCAGCATCGTTTGGAGCGTCAATCCAGCGCCCACCGGATATCTGCGCCAAGTTGCCAAGCGTCCAGAAGTTCATCGTGTTGCCACATGGTCGTGCAACGCCGCCGCCGCGTGATCCCGATCGTTGAAATACCGCTTGTGCGTACCGATGATCTGATAGTCCTCGTGCCCTTTTCCCGCAAGGAGCACCACGTCATCCGGCTGCGCGTCGCGTATTGCCATCGCGATCGCCTTGGCGCGATCCACTTCGACCAACACACGATCGCGAGTTTCGGCGGGCACGCCCGTCAGTATCTCGTCGATGATGGCTTGCGGACATTCCGTACGTGGGTTGTCGGAAGTGATGTACACAACATCCGCCAGTTCACACGCGACCGCCGCCATGCGAGGCCGTTTCGTACGGTCTCGATCACCGCCGCACCCGAACATGACCATCAATCGGCCCGTCGTCACCGGACGAAGACTGTGCAATACGTTTCCAAGCGCGTCGTCGGTGTGCGCATAATCAACCAGGACGGTAGATGCGTCCACCGGCGGGGTCAACGGTGGCGCAACGGGTTCGAGCCGGCCCGGAACGCGCGGTGCGAGTTCGAGCGACTTTCGCACCGTGCGCGACAGGTCCGTCACCGCACAAGTCGCGGCAAGCGCCTGCAGCGTGTTGGTCACGTTAAACCGGCCCACCAGGGGAAGCCGCACCTGCACGTCACCCCACGGTCCGGCGAATTGCGCGACGGTGTGATCACGCGCCAATTCGAGCACCGTCGCCACGCACGCGTTGGCGGCAACATCGGACGTGACGTTACGCTGTTGTCCCACCACACACGTCATGCAATCCAAAATGCGCGCATCGCAGTCGCGTAAAAGACGCGGCGCGAACGAGTCATCGGCGTTGACCACGGCCCACCCGTCGCATGGAAGCTGTTCAAACAGTTTTGCCTTGGCGGACGCGTAGTCATCCATGTTGCCGTGATAGTCCAGGTGATCACCCGTGAGGTTCGTAAACACACCAACGTTAAATGCCAGCCCCGCAGTGCGCCCCTGGTCGAGCGCGTGACTCGATACTTCGACCACCGCCGCTTTGCATCCGTGTGTGACCATATCCGCGAGCAGTCGGCTAAGTTCAACCGGCCCGGGGGTTGTCAGCCCGGCCGGCGAACGGTGGCGCCCATTGTCAACAAATATCGTGCCAATCAATCCGCACGCAACGCCTGCGTCACGCAGCAGGTGCTGTATCAAAAGCGCCGTGGTCGTTTTGCCATTTGTGCCCGTGACGCCGATCAATGTCAAACGGCGCGACGGGTCACCAAAGAACCGTTCCGCGAGCCGGCCGGTCATCACATGATCAACCTGTCCGGCGTGCACCGCTGCAATACACCCGCCGCTCGCGGCTTCGTACCCCATCGCCGCTGCGGTGCCACCGTGTTCACAAATGACGGCAACAGCGCCGCGTTCGACCGCGTCGCGGATAAACGCCGCACCGTCCGCCTCAGCGCCCCGCCGTGCAATAAACGCAAACCCCGGCGAAACCTGCCGCGAATCATCCGTCACACCAGACAGATCGATATTCGCGTCACCACAGTGCAAGACTAGTCCAAGACCATCGATCAACTCGAGGATCGTCATGCTCGGCGTCCCGTACTGGTCGTCCACAATAGAAGAATTTGCGCTGCGCAGCGCGACCCACCACCATCTTATCGGTCGTGGCCCGCACTGTGCGCAAGAAAACCGAGAGAGCTCTCATGCTTGCGCCAAATAAAAAGCGGCGGCGACCCGTTTCCTTCTCCCTCCTTACGGGATCAGACCTCGCAGGAGGGTTGGTTCGCCGCCGCGCACACCGCTGGGGTAGATCGGAACTGTATTGAAATCATCACGCCGCCCGCATGACCACCGCGGTGGTCTCGTCGGTGCGGATCCACACGCTGCCGCGCCCGCGGCGGCCACTCACGTGCTTGAGCCTGTTCAGGTAAGGCTCCAGCTGCGCTTCCGTGAACTGTCGCAGGAACCCCGGCTCGGCAGTTGGGTTCTTGCGCCGAATCTCCTCGATCAGATGCTGTTTTTTCATCACGGATGCCCCAAGTAAAACAAGCGTTGGCGCATCCGTGCGCGGGTAAATGCCATCAATGGACAGCCCCCACCATCGGCAAATCAGCGCATCGAACTTGAACGTGTAAGTCCGCGCGGACTGACACGGCCGCGACGTTACACTGGTAACCTACACTGGCAGCGGTTGACCTTACAGATGCCGATCACCGTGTTCAGCCCGTATAACTCGAAGCCTGTCGTCGTGCGCGATGCGGACGTCGGACGTGCTGTGCGCGATCAGGGCGGCAAAGTCTTTTACGTGCTCCAGACATCCGACGGTAAGAGCCATTACGGCTCGCCGACGCGTAACAGCAGCCCAGAATACGAATCGCTGGCGGCAAAGTTGGCCCAGCAGGCGAGTGATCAGCCTGACGCCGTTGCCGACGAGGCACCCGTCGCACACGACGCGCGCGGCAAGCGCCGGTCAACCTCGCGCATCAGGATTGTCCTGCTGCTTGTCCTGCTGGTCATTGTTGTGGTCACTTACCTGTTCACCATCGGTCCGTTTGGAAAACTGCAGTGGCGGTGGCCGGTGCCGGACACGACACCGGAGTTATCGGATTCGCCCATTGCCCCCGACGGGGCCGATCCTCAAGCCGGCGAGTGACCCATCACATGCGTTGGCTGGTTGTCATCTTGATCCTTGACGTGGTGCTGGCGGTCTGGCTGATCGGCGGCGCCGGCCATTCCGAACGTGCGGACCTGGTTTTCGTCAGCGGCAGTGAGCACCGGTTCCTCGATCCGCAGCGCATCACCTGGTCGCTGGACATTCGCGTGGCCAACTGTTTGTTCGAGCCGCTGGTACAGATCAAACTGCCCGAAATGACGCCTGAACCCGGAGCCGCCCAGCGCTGGACCGTCAGCGCTGACGAGCGCACGTACACGTTTCACCTGCGCGAAGACGCCGTGTGGAGCAGCGGCGATCCTGTCACGGCTGACGATTTCATCTTCGCGTGGCATCGGGCGCTGATGCCCGACTTCGCGGCCGACTACACACAACTGCTCTGGTGCATTCGCGGGGCCAAGGATTTCTTTCATTTTCGCCAGCAGCAACTCGTCGCATATTCCAAACTGACCGAGCCGTCACGCAAACAGGCCGAGGAGTCGATCACACGCGCGGAGGCGCACTTCACCGAGACGGTCGGCCTGCACGCGCCCGATTCGCGCACATTGGTCGTCGAACTCGAACGGCCCACACATTACTTCCTGAGCCTGTGCGCTTTCGCGACGTTCATGCCGGTGCACAAGGTCAGCGTCGAAAGCCAGATCAGTGTCGATTCCGACACCGGTCGCATGATTCAGGACCCGTACTGGACCCGCCCGGATCGGATCATCTGCAACGGCCCGTTCGTCCTCGCTCGGCGGCGGTTCAAACGCGATCTGTTGCTGACGCAGAATCCGTTGTACTGGAACCGCGATGCGGTCGGGGTGACAAGCATTCTTGAACTTATCGTTTCAGAGCCACAAACGGCACTGCTTATGTACGACGCCGGTCAGGTTGACTGGCTGCCGGACCTGCCCGCCGCGGACACGCTCGCGTCGGACCTCCTGGCACAAGACCGTGACGACGTAAATCTGGGGCCGGCCGCAGGCACGTATTTCTACAACTTTAACTGCTCGCCGGCGCTGCCCGACGGTCGGCCAAATCCGCTGTCGGACGCGCGTGTGCGCCGCGCGTTGTCCATGACGATCGATCGCAAAACAATCGTCGAACGGGTCACGCGACTGAATCAACCCCTCGCCCGGTCGTTTGTGCCGCACGGGTCTATTCCCGGTTACGACGCACCGGTGGACGCGGGCATCGTGTACGACCCCGCCGCCGCGCGGAAACTGCTCGCCCAGACAGGACA
>NYZD01000124.1 GCA_002685935.1 Planctomycetaceae bacterium
CCGCCCGCCGACCTTTGCGGTTGTAACTGATCCGATCCTCGTGACCCTCACCGTAACACACATCCACCGCTTCCAACTTCCCGCGAAGCGCCCGCGCCGCCCCACGCAGCTCCCGCATGAACTCACGTCCCACCGGCGTCAGCTTGCACTTCCCGCTCCGCCGCCACGCCCGCCACAGATCCGCGTAATAAGGCTCGAACCGGTCCACCGCCAACCCGACCGTCGAATGATTGTGCGTCGAGAAATTCACCACATGCGACGCATCGATCCGCAGAATCCGACCCACCGTCTCGCGAATCACATCCGAGATCGGCAGCGAATTGATCAGAAGATCGCTCGAGATCAAACAGACCTCCAGCTCACCATCCTTCACCAGCAACAGCCGCGTCCGCTGATCGCCGTACGATGCCTCAACCCGCGACGCCGTGTGATTGAACGTCACCGTCCCCCGCCCCACCCGAACGCCGAACTCTCGACCCGCCGCCTGAATCAAAACACCGCTCCCGCCCGACAACCCGGGCTTATGCTCACCCACTCATTCGTCCGGCGCCGCCCGCTCCTCCGCGGCAACCTGACATCAAATCACGTCCGCCTCACTCATGCCAAAGCCCACGTTCAACTCGGATAATCCACCTGTTCCGCGAACGGCACGATGCTCGCACCGCACGCCCGCGGATTCGTCGGTCGAATCGGCGCCTTCGCCGGCGGCGCGTAAACCACATCCAGATGCGGCGTCTCCACGCGCACGTGCCCCCGATGCCGCGAATCCATTAACGCATCCAGGCCCCCGCTCACCAACAGCGTCCGCTCCACCGGGTACTGCGGCTCGCCCGTCACGAACATCTCCTGAATGTTCAACCCCATGTAACTGAAACTCGGATGCGGATCGCCCCACCGCGTCATCTCCGTGGTCTTGATCGCATCACCCACCCGCGCCGCGTACACCCACTCCCGCGCAAAACCATTCAACTGCAACACCGTCCCCCGCAGCCCGTCACGATACTCCACGATCAGCGCCGCCGGCTCCTTCACCAGGTCCTCCATCTTCCCGTCTTCGGTCCCGCCCTCCGCGATCGCCGCCGCCGCCAGCTCGCGCGACCACAACCCGTCATCCCCCGCTTTCCAGACCGCATCGCCCTCCAGGCACTGCACCGCCGCGATCCCCGTCTCGCCGCCCTTGCGCCGCTCGATCATCTCCTGCATCGCTTCAAATCCGTGATAGCCGTACGACTCGATCCCCCCCATGCTGAACATCAACGCCTCGCTGATCGGCGAATCAATCTCGTGTTCCAGCCACGGGTCCCGATAGAACAGCGGCACCGACGATCCCGCCATGAACGGGATCTTCAATTCCCGCGCCCGATCCACCATCCACTTCGCATCACGCCAGTTGTAAGATAGATGCTTATCGCAAAACACCGGCACCGGCCGCCCCGCCGCCGCAATCACCCCGCAAATCTGCTCGAAGAAGAACTTGCGCGGATAAAGATGCTGCCCCTTCTCGTTGTGCGCGTAGTCGCCGTGCTCGCCGATGCACAACACCCCGTCCACCGCCAGTTCGTCCCCGCCCAGGCACAGCGCCCGCGGAATGCTGTAATGAATCGGGATATTGTTCTCCGCCGCCACCCGCACCCCGATGTCACTGTCCGGCACCTGATCCAGATACATCGACACAATGTCGACCTGCGGTTCCAGCAGCCCCTCATCCGTCGGGAATCCCTTGATGAACTTCCCCACAATCACATCCGCATGCGCCGGTATCCGATATTCCGTCACAATCGCCGCGATCTTCTTGCGTTCTGCCATGGTGCTCTCTTGTCACGCGCGCGACGTGCCGCGCGTGTCCGGGACATGAATCCACTTCCGCTCAGCGTCACTTCGCCGCCGCATTCCGCTCCGCCCGCACCGCCTTCGACCCCATCGTCATCTCGCGATCGTTGTACGCCAGTTCGAACTTCCCGTTGTGCGCATGGCTCCGCAGCCACGGGCTCAGCCCCGGCTCATCCGGATCCACGCCGTTCGGCCACAACTGACCGTAAACATGCGCGTGAATCGCCACCCGCGGCGCGCCGCTCGCGCACATGTTCCCGTTCCCCGCGTGACCCACCAGATGATGAAAGAACAACACGTCGCCCGGGTCCGCCACAAACTCATACGGCTCCACCTGCGGCACCACCGCGTGCCAGTCCGGATGCCCTTGCGCCAGGAATCGAAAATCACGATCGTCCAGCAACAACTTCTGCACCACCTTATGCAGACCCGGATATATCGTGATGTTCCCGCTGAACGGCTCGCTCTTCACCAGCGAAACCTGCGATGTGAATCCATCGCCGAACATCGGGATGTGAACGTTCACAAAATCCAGATGCCCCCACGGCGACACGCTTGGCTCGCGATCCCCCGCCGCCATGTCCTTCAACGAGATAAACGTATGCGCATGCGGCTTCCCGCCCCATCCGTTGTGCTCGCCGAACATCGTGTCGACCAGCCCGCGATAGTTCGGCTCCTCATAGATGCGCGACAGCGTCGCATGCAGTTCCGGTGACTGCTTGTCCGGGTCGCGCGCCTGCGCCAACAGATCGTCGTCTATCGTGTCCGAATTCCAACCCGACGGCGGCAGGTCCGTTCGCAATTCCTTCTGCAACGCCGCGATCGCCTCCTCACAAAACGCCCGCGGCACCGCCTGCCTGATCACGCAGAACCCATGTTCCACGTAGTGGTCCGTCCAATGCATGTCCGTGTCAATCTGCCAGCCCATCACGTCGCTCCGTCAAACAGCAAAGTCCATTATAGTACCCAACCACCTTACTCCACGGCCTCCCATCGGGCGAAGATGCCGCAAGGCCAGCCGACGGGGGGCCCCACGGCCTCAATCGCGCCGCCGCCGTTGGTATCAAGCGCGATTTCGAGTTCGTTAACGCCGCGCTGGAAGCTGACCGGCACGCTGAGCCGATCGGGCAGGGCGGGATTCCCGCCCGTACCCTTGCAGACGACCTGTCCGTTCAGGCGCGCCTGGACCGGCCCGTCGAATCCCAGATGAAGCACCCCAGCGTCCGTCGAGCCGACATCAAAACTCGTTCGGAAAAAGATCACGCCCCTGCGCTTGGCGATCACCTGTTGAGCGTCGACGAAACCGGGGGCGTAACTCTCCTCATCGAAGGCGGTCAAGCCCCGCCACCCCGCCGCCTGGTCGGCCGTCGCGGTCCGAAGCGTCGCGCCTTCGAGCACTTCCGACACCTGCCAGTCCGTGAGATAGTCAGCCGTGAACGTGATGTCCGCCAGGTAGATATCAGGATGGTAAATCTGCGAAACTTGCGGATCGTCATTGGCCGTGTGCACCGAATAATACGACAGGGCGAATCGTCGGCGGTTCAGTGGATGCCGCGCCACGCCCATGTACGATACGTCGTTCCAAGGTCCCGACGGCAGCACCATTTGAAGCATCGGCTTATCCTCCACCACCTTGAACACACCGACGTGCGTGACGAACTCCGTCAAATACCACCGGCCTGAAAACCAGATGTCGTCCCCGACCAGCCACAGCGCCGGACCGCCCAGCCGCACGTCCAGTTCAACCTGCTGCCAGTCCTCGTATGGCGGCGCCGATCGCAGCAGCAACGGCTTGCTGCCCACCCGCGGTCCGTCCCGACGCATCAGCATGACCACCGATCCGTCCGCCCTGAAATCGAAGGAACATTCGCCGGGTATGTCCTCGCTCGCGGCGTGGATGGATCGTTGCTTCTCCCAACAAAGACCATCGCGACTTTCAAACCAGGAGACCTCGGTCGTCCCGCCCATACCGACCCGGCCATGCTCGGTATACCCCGCGCAGTAGAACCGCCCGCCGCGGGTTTGCGGCCGCCACATCGCATATCCGTCGGCGCCGGTGCACCGGGTCCATGCCGACCAGCACAAGCCGTCATCGGTCCACGCCGTACCGGAGAATTCGTGGCCGCTACCCATAAGACCGCTCTCGTCGCATTCGAATCCGGTGACGAACAACCGGCGATCGCCGTCGGCATACAGATGTGCGTCGCGCGTGTCGAACTCGCCGCGAAACACGCCCACCGTGTCGAACCGAACGCCTTCGTTCCGGCTGCGCATGACCACCAGTCGTCCCTGGTTGCACGCGTGCGAGTCCCCCTGCCGATACGCCACGTACAGCGCCCCCTGGAACCACGCTGCGCCGGTGAACGCGTTGTGATTCTTGTCCGCCGTCAACTGGCGGATGGACCAGACATAGAATTCATTTCTCATGTTGGATCGCCCTCCCTGGGGACGAGATTCCCCAGTTGACCTGCCACCAGCACCAACTCAAGCGGCCAAACCGCCAGCATATCCGGTCGTCCGACCCAAGCCTACGCCCTTTCGCCTGTTGGGCTGGTAAGTCGCCGGCGCCAATGCCCTCGATACTTCGTGTGACCCCGGTATCTTCGTAACCGGCCAGCCGACTGCGGACCGACCGTCGCAACGGTCCCACCACGGGGTGGCGAGTGTGAGCGCCCCCATTCCCCTGACCACCCGTCACCCCTGCCGCGCGTGCAGCCCCGCCATCCCCATCGGCTCCACCCGCCCGCTGTCCAGCAACCGCGGGATCAACTGCTCGTGCACCGCGTACCCGCTGCCCTCGGCATGCTCCAGTCCGTGCCAGTGCGAACACATCAGCATCGGCGCATCAATCTCGCAATAGTGTTCCATCTCCCGCATGCCCAACTTCACCATCGCGTCAATCTTGTCCGACTCGTTCGGCACGCGGAATCCGTAATCCCCCGCCATCGGATACTCAGCCACACTCCCGCCCATCCGTTCCGGCGCGGCCGACACCGCCTCACGAAAATTCAGCGGCGCATCAAACTTCCCCTGGTTGTAAAGCCACGATGTCGGACACGGAATCCGCGACGACATCCACGCATACCCCAGCACATCCAGCGCCCGGTACAGGTTCCCGCAAAACGCCCCCCACCCCGGGCGATAACCCACCGAGTCCTCGCCGAACGCCTCCCGCCAGATCGCCTGCCCCATACTCAGCATGCGCACCATCGTTGAAAGTGAATGCTGCGCCTCGATCTCCAGCCGCCGTTCGTCATAATCACGAAACACCTCATCACTGAACTGCAGCATCCACAACTCCGGCACGCCGCTCTCAAACGGCGAATGCACCAGACCATGCTGATAAAACTCGTGCCCCCGCCCGCGCGCATCCCGGATCACCGCCAGCAGGCCCTCATCCTCCGTCAGCGGTTTCGGCGCGCCCGGCACCACGAAAAACACCCCCGGGATCCCCATCCGATCCAGAAACGCCAACTGCCGCTCCAAAGGCTCAGCCAAACCATGCGCGATGTCATCGTTGGTCCAGACAAAGGGAATTCGATCGTCCGCCATGGTCCACCTCGCGTTCCACAATTGATCCTGAGTATACTCACACCCTCAGCACCATGTCCTGGACCCCGGACGCCGACGGCCATGAGACCCTCTCCCACCAACGCCCTCACATCAAGGACGCACATGCCCATGCGTAATTCAACCCTTTGCCTCGTCGCGATCATCATCTTCACGTGTGGGTGCATCAGCCAGGCCCAACTCACCATCGTCAAGAACGGCGAACCTGCCGCGACCATCGTCGTCGCCGCATCGGTCCGCGCGGAATTGGACCCACTGACCGTCATCACCGGCGTTGATCCGGCGCCCCCCGCGGCGGATCTCTCCAACCCGGCCGTCGCCGCCCGAGAGTTCCGACACTACGTCCAGAAGATCACCGGGGCCCACCTCCCCATCGTCTCGGAGAGCACCCCCCCCGACGGCCCCCGCATCCTCATCGGCCGAAGCACCCTCACCGACAAAATCAGAGGCCTCGACATTCCCGCGGGCCTCACCGGCAGCCTCCGCGAAGAAGGCTTCGTCATCCACTGCGACAACCAGACCCTCGTCCTCGCCGGCAACGACCAGATCCCCTACTACGGCACCCGCTACGCCGTCTGCGAGATGCTCGAACGCTTCGGCGTCCGCTGGATCATCCCCGGCGAGTTCGGCGAGGTCATCCCCAAAACATCCACCCTCACCGTCCCCAAAATGTCCATCACCGAAAGACCCGACTTCGCCATCCGCCGCGTCACCGACGACGACCAATGGGCCATCCACAACAAACTCAATCAACGCATTCACTACTGGGCCGGCATCGTCGGCGACAACACTCTCGGCGGCTCCGGCAGCCGGGGATACATCGGCGACCCCGAAGTCTTCGACGCCCATCCTGAATGGTTCGCCCTCAATGAAGACGGCGAAACCCGCAACCCGCGCATGGTTTGCATGACCCACCCCGGCGCCGTCCAACTTGTCGCCGACAAATGCAAAGCCGAAGCCGCCGCCGGAATCAGCGACGTATTCAAACACGCCTATTCCA